>CAJUCC010000041.1 GCA_910585205.1 uncultured Lachnospiraceae bacterium | reverse complement strand
TTTTCTTATTTCTTCTATATTTCGATTGTATGAATAAAATGGTTTTGCTGTCTTTATCTATATAATAAGCATCAATTCCGCCATCATTTACTTCATCCGTAATATACTCTTCTCTTTCTAAAAAATCATTTATGCCATACTTAACCTTTAAAAACAAATGGATAAAAGCCCGTGCTCTTGCCTGATCTACTTTTTCAATATTACTGGGATCCGGATAATATCTTTTATAACCGGAAGGGGCTTCACACATCAACTGATCTACTATATTAATTAATATTTCATATTTATCCATATTTTCTCCTTTGTCAGAAAACTCCGCCGCATATAATTTCTTTTGGTTGCCTTCTATTTTCACAGGCAGGCCGAACAGGGCTTGCGAAGCGCGGCAGGCATATAACATTTTTGCACCTTACGAAGGATATTAGCATTTCTTAATGTTCCGTCAGATACCTGCAATTTTCGGGTATGGATGTCCGGAAAAGGCCGACGTGCGCCCGGATGGCGCATAGAGGCCGGTTGCATACGTGTCATAAACCGGCAGCGGAACATTTAGAAATTCTTATATCCGTAGTTCCGGCGCAAAAAATGATATACGCCTGCTGCGCTCTCCCAACCTGTCTCCTGACCCGGAAATCTCAGACAATTCTGCCGAACCGTTTCTCCAGTTCGCGTCTGCTCATCACAATAACCGTCGGCCTTCCGTGCGGACAGTGATACGGATTTTCCAGGGTCAGCAGTTCGTCGATCAATGCCTGCGCTTCCTCCCGGCTCATGGCGTGGTTGCCCTTTACGGCCGCCTTACAGGACATGGAGGCCAGCTTTTCCGCAATAATATCGGCTTCTCCTTTCAGTACTCCCCCGGTCAATTCATCCAGTATCTCCATAAGCAGTTCTGAGGCCGGATGGCCGAACAGTTCCGACGGTACGCCCCGCACGGCATATTCGTTACCGCCAAAGGGCTCAATCTCAAAACCCATATTCCGGAAATACTGCCGGTATTCCTGATATGCCGCCTCTTCTTTGCCGCTCAGCGTAAGGATGGCAGGTGGATTGACCTGCTGGGTCAACATTTTCCGATCGCGTATTTGTCTGCAAAGCCGCTCATATTTTACCTTTTCATGCGCCGCGTGCTGATCGATAAACAGAACCTTATCCTGAACTGCCACGACCCAGTACGTGTCGAAAATCTGACCGATAATCCGGTACTCGTCCTGCAGTTCACGGGCAATCAGCTTTTCTTCGAAGAGATTCATCTGCACCGGGCGCTCCACAAGAATATGCGCATCCTTTTTGATAATATTGTTCTGGAGTTTTTCGGCTTCGCGCCGTTCGGAAACAGGTATCTGTTCTCCGTACAGATGCGGATAAACCGGTTCTTCCGCCACCGCCACCGTCTCCGGTTCCGGCTTGTCATAGTCGATCTGCCAGAGCGCCTCCGACTTGTTATCGTCTGTTTCCCGGGGTTCGGGCGTCGCTTTCGGCTGCACGGCGCCGCACTGCTCTCTCGCCCTTTTTTCAAACGGCTCCGGCACATGCACAGCAGTCTTTGCTTTCGGCTCCGGTTTTTCGTTTTCATCCGCAAATGTGATCTGCCTGAGCATTTCCCGTTCCGATAACGTTTTTCTGACTGCGGTAAAAATAAAATCCGCGATTTCCTTTTCCGCATGGAAACGGACTTCCATCTTGGACGGGTGGACATTGACATCCAAAAGCGCAGGCTCCAGATAAAAGTGCAGAACAAAAAACGGAAATTTATGCTGCATCAGATACGGTTTGTATGCCTCTTCCGCGGCTTTGGACATAAGCGGACTTTTGATAAAACGGCCGTTGACAAAGCAGGTTTCAAAGTTCCGGTTGGCGCGTCCGATCGCGGGTGTACCGATAAAACCGGACAGTATTTTACCGCCGTCCTCCCACTGCAGGGGGACGAGTTCTCCCGCAATTTCCCGGCCGTAAATCCGATAGATAACTTCTTTCAGATCGCCGTTGCCGGACGTATGAAATTTTACCTGGCCGTTTACCACATATTTGAAGGAAATACCGGGATGCGAAAGGGACAGATGTTCCATGGCATCGGTAATATAGCCGGCCTCGGTCTGCGCCGTTTTGAGAAATTTCCTGCGGGCGGGTACATTATAAAAGAGATTCCGCACAAGTATCGTCGTTCCGTCCGGCGCTCCGACCTCCTCCGCTTCCTTTTCCGCGCCGCTTTCGATCACATAGCGCAGTCCCGTCAGATCGCCCGGCACTTTGGTAATCATTTCCATCTGAGAGACGGCACAGATGCTGGACAGCGCTTCACCGCGGAATCCGAGCGAGGACAGCCGCTGCAGATCCGCCGCCGCGTGTATTTTGCTCGTGGCATGGCGCAGGAACGCCGTTGCCACCTGTTCTTTCGCAATCCCCGCCCCGTTATCGGTAATGCGGATCAGAGAAATGCCGCCTTCCTTAATCTCCACTGTCACCGCGTCCGCACCGGCATCGACAGCGTTTTCCACCAGTTCCTTTACGACACTGGCCGGCCTGTCCACAACCTCGCCCGCTGCAATCTGATCGATTGTATGCTCATCCAGAACCCGAATTTCCATCTCCGTTCTCCCTTTACCATCTGTTTTTCAGCTTGTTCTGCAGCCGGTAAAGCGTATTCAGTGCATCCAGCGGCGTCAGATTGCTGATGTCGATTTCCTGTAATTCGTTTAACACGTCCTCGTCCGTCACGGTATCCAAAAGTGACATCTGCGTCAGATCCACCTCGTCATACCGGGGCGTTTTTTTCTTCTCTCCCGGCACATGGACGGCAATCTTCTGCATTTTTTCCGTAATATCATTGTCACTGAGCTGTTCCACGATTTCTCTGGCTCTGTCAATGATAATATCGGGGACACCGGCCAGTCTGGCCACCTGTATCCCATAGCTTTTATCCGCGCCGCCCTTTATTATCTTGCGCAGGAATACAATATCATCCCCTTTTTCCTTGACGGCAATGCAGTAATTGTTGACATTGTCCATCTTGCCTTCCAGTTCCGTAAGCTCATGGTAATGGGTTGCAAACAGCGTTTTGGCTCCGAGCAGCTTTTTATTGCTGATATGCTCGATAACCGCCCAGGCAATCGACAGACCGTCAAACGTGGAAGTGCCTCTGCCGATTTCGTCCAGAATCAACAGGCTGTTTTTGGTCGCATTGCGCAATATATTGGCCACTTCGTTCATTTCCACCATAAAGGTGCTCTGACCGCTGGCCAGATCGTCGGACGCGCCGACTCTTGTAAAGATTCGGTCCACAACACCGATGTCCGCCCGTTTCGCCGGAACAAAAGAGCCGATCTGCGCCATCAGCACGATCAGGGCAGTCTGCCGCATATAGGTGGACTTTCCCGCCATGTTCGGCCCGGTGATAACGGAAATGCAGCGGCGTTTATTGTCCAGATACGTATCATTGGCGATAAACATATCATTCTGGATCGTCTGCTCCACCACGGGATGGCGTCCGTCGCGGATGTCGATCACACCCTTGTCATTCAGCGCCGGGCGGACGTAATGGCTGCGCTCCGCCGTCAGGGCAAGGGAGGCATATACGTCCAGTCCGGCAATCGCCTTGGCTGTCCGCTGAATGCGCTCGATCTCTCCCGCGATCGTCTCCCGGATGCGGCAGAAGGCGTCATATTCCAGCGTACACAGTTTATCTTCCGCATTCAGAATCATATCTTCCAGTTCTTTCAGCCGCGGCGTCGTATAGCGTTCCGCATTGGCAAGCGTCTGCTTTCTCGTGTAATCGTCCGGCACAAGATTGCGGTAGGAATTGGTCACTTCAAAATAGTAACCGAAGATTTTATTATATTTGATGCGGAGATTTTTAATGCCCGTCCGGGCGCGGTCTTCCTCCTCCAACTGCGCGAGCCATGTCTTTCCCTCTGTCTTGGCATGGCGCAGATTATCAATATCCGCGTCAAAGCCCTCCTTAATAATACCGCCCTCCCGGATGGAAAGCGGCGGCTCCTCCACAATGGCGCTGGCGATCAGCGACCCAATGTCCTGCAGATTATCGATCTGCTCCATAATCTCACGCAGCGCGCACGTATCCAGCTCCTGCAATACCGTGCGGATATGGGGCAGCATGGCCAGGGAACTCTGCAGCGCCAGAAAGTCCCGGGGATTGGCGGTGCGGTAGCTTACCTTGCCGAGCAGCCGTTCCAGATCATAAACAGGATGCAGATATTCCCGTATCTCATCCCGCAGCAGTGCGTTGCGGCAGAGCGCCTCCACGGCATCCAGACGCTTTTCGATGCTTTCTCTGTCGATCAGCGGCTGCTCCAGAAACGTCCGCAGCATTCTGGCGCCCATGGCCGTTTTTGTCTTATCCAGCACCCATAAAAGAGAGCCTTTTTTCTGCTTTTCCCGCAGCGTTTCCACCAGTTCCAGATTTCTTCTCGTGGAACTGTCGAGCAGCATATATTTGCTGATCAGATACGGGTACAGATGCGTGAAATGTTCCAGTGAGGTTTTCTGATTTTCATATAAATATTGAAGCAGGCTTCCGGCGGCAATGATGCCGTTCGGAAAGTCTTCCAGCCCCAGTCCGCTGAGGGCATTGACCCGGAAATGCTTCTGCAGGCATTTCCGGCAGTTGATTTCGTCAAAATAAACCGCATCCAGCGCATAGATCGTAATGCCGAGCCGGTTTTTCAGATCGTCCGTATCGACACCGCTGACGAGAAACGCATTGTTACAGATAATCTCCGAGGGCATAAATTTATTGATCTCATCCACCAGCTTTTTGCTGTCTTCAATCTCTGTCAGAAAATAGTCACCGGTCGTGACGTCGGCCACCGAGACGCCGATCTTTCCGGAAAACCAGACAATGCTCATCAGATAGTTATTTTTGCCGTCTTCCAGCGCCTGGATATTCAGATTCGTGCCCGGTGTGACGATGCGCACCACTTCCCGGCGGATAATGCCCCGCGTCTGCTTCGGATCTTCCACCTGTTCGCAGATCGCCACCTTGTATCCCATGGAAACGAGTTTATTCAGATACCCTTCCACCGCGTGATAGGGAACGCCGCACATGGGCGCTTTTTCTTCCTGTCCGCAGCTTTTTCCTGTCAGCGTGATTTCCAGCGCCTTCGAGGCCGTCAGTGCATCCTCATAAAACATTTCATAAAAATCACCGAGACGATAAAATAAAATACAATCCTGATACTGCTTCTTTGTCTCTATGTATTGTTGCATCATTGGCGTTAATTCTGCCATGCTTTATCTCCTGTTCCGTCATTTCTCTAAAATCTGTCCCATATAATAAAAGCCCCTGCACGTCTCCAGGCGGACATTTACATACTGTCCGATAAGATCCGGACTTCCGGGGAAATGTACAAGCATATTGTTGGAGAGACGCCCGGTCAGCAGACGATCGTCGTGACTGTTCACCTCTTCCACAAGCGCCTCCGCGCTCTGGCCTTCCCGTCCGGCCGCGCGCGCTCTGGCCGTATCCTGAACCACCTGCAGCAGTTTGTCAAATCCGCGTTTTGCCACATCTTCCGGCACCTGATTTTCCATGGCGGCGGCCGGCGTGCCGGTACGTTTGGAGTACAGGAAGGTAAAGGCGTTATCAAAACCGACGCGCCGGACGACATCGATCGTCTCGTCCACGTCCGCCGGCGTCTCTCCCGGAAAACCGACGATAATATCCGTTGTGACGGAAATATCGGGGATCGCCCGCCGGATTTTTTCTGCCAGAGTAAGATACTGCTCCTTTGTGTAACGCCGGTTCATAGCCTGCAGAATCCTCGTGGAGCCGGACTGCAGCGGCAGGTGCAGATGCCGGCATATTTTATGCGAATCGGCCATAACCGCAATCAGCTCATCCGATAAATCTTTGGGGTGAGACGTCATAAAACGGATTCGGCGGATGCCTTCCACGCGCTCCACTTCCCGCAGAAGCTGCGCGAAGGAAACGGGCCGGCCGAGATTTTTTCCGTATGAATTGACATTTTGCCCGAGCAGCATAATCTCCGTCACACCGTCTGCCGCCAGTTCCGTGATCTCCCGCACAATATCTGCCGGTTCCCGGCTCCGTTCCCGCCCTCTCACATACGGCACGATGCAATAGCTGCAAAAATTATTACAGCCATACATAATATTGATCCCCGATTTAAAGGGATATTTCCGCTCTGCCGGCAAATCTTCCACGACGGCATCCGTCTCCTGCCAGATGTCCGTCACCATCCGGGCATGTCCGGCCGCATCCCGTTCCGCAGTCAGACATCTGTACAAAAGTTCTGCAAATGTATAAATATTATGCGTGCCAAATACCAGATCCACAAACGGATAACTCTTTTTGATCTTCTCGACGACAGACGGCTCCTGCATCATACAGCCGCAGAGCGCAATCCGGATATGGGGATTTCTGCGTTTACAGCCGTTTACAACGCCCAGACGGCCGTACACCCGCTGATTGGCGTTGTCACGCACCGTACAGGTGTTATAGATAACAAAGTCCGCTTCCTCCTCGCCTGCCGTCCCGTAGCCGACCTCATGCAGAATACCCGACAGTTTTTCCGAATCCCGGGCGTTCATCTGACAGCCGAAGGTATGAATACATGCATATAACGGACGGCCAAGGCGTTCCCCTTCCGACTTCACAATCTGCCTGCACTTCGCCATAAAGTAATATTGACGCTGTGGTTCAAAAACAGGAGGACTGCAATTAACGTTAACCCTGTCCAAGTCTACATGCTTTAATTCTTCTGTCTCAATATTTTTTATATCAACATAAAAATCCATCTTTTACCCTTTTGCTCATTGTTTCGTATTTTCTTAATCCCAATTTATTGCATCATGGGGAATTTAGGTTTTTCCCTTCTGTCCGATGTTCCCCTATTGGTTAATCCGCATATCCGTTTCCGTCGCCCGGATTCCTTTCCGTTCCACGTATCCGGTCAGAATCATGGTCAGCGCCCCGTCACCGGTGACATTGCATGCCGTTCCGAAACTGTCCTGCAGCGCAAAGATTGTCAGCATCAGCGCCGTCCCCATTCCGTCGAACTGCAGCACGCCGGTAATCAGCCCCAGAGAAGCCATAACCGTTCCGCCCGGCACACCCGGTGCCCCCACGGCAAACACGCCGAGAAGAATGCAGAACAAAACCATGGTCCCCGGAGACGGAATGCTTCCGTATAAAATCTGAGAGATGGTCATTACAAAAAACACTTCCGTCAGCACCGAGCCGCACAGATGAATATTGGCAAACAGCGGAATGCCGAAATCCACCATATCGTCCCGCAACGCCTTAGCGGATTTTTTGGCGCAGCGCAGCGCAACGGCCAGTGTCGCCGCGGAAGACATCGTTCCCACCGCCGTCAGATAGGCGGGACCGTAATTGCGGATGACGTCAAAAGGATTTTTTCCCGAGCAGACGGCTCCTGTGAAATAAAGCAACGCCATCCAGATATAATGTCCCACCATAACAATCAATACGACCTCAAGAAACACCGGAAGCTGTACGGTAATCGTCCCCTCATAGGCCAGCGCGCAGAAGGTAAAGGCTATATAGACCGGCAGTACGGGAATAACGATCTTTGTCACCACACTGAGCACGATCTTCTGAAACTCATCAAGCAGCTTTATAAACGCTTCCGCCTTTGTCCATGTCACCGCCAGCCCGAGCATCAGCGACAGTACAAGGGCGCTCATAACGGGCATAATCTGCGGTATATCGAGCTGAAATACAACGTCCGGCAGTTCCTTCAGACCTGCCACATCCGTGACAATCGACAGATGGGGGATCAGTCCATAGCCGGCAAGCATCGAGAACAGCGCGGCGCCCAGAGAGGACGCATAGGCAATGGCCACCGCCACTCCCAGCAGCCGCGTGGCGTTCTGTCCCAGCTTCGTAATCGAGGGTGCGATAAATCCGATAATAATCAACGGCACGCAGAACAAAATCAACTGATTCAAGACATACCGAATCGAAACGACGACGAGCATAACCGGCTCATTTGCCGCCAGTCCGACTGCAATTCCCAAAATAACGCCGATCAACAGCCGGACCGGCAGACTTGTTATTATTTTTTTCATGTTTTTCCTTTCCTGTTTCCGATGAAATTTTTCCCGCTCTATTATACTGCATTTGTGCAGGAATTTCTATCGGCAATATCCGTATCCGCCGCTCACTGCCGGATCTGCCCTTCTCCTTCAATTACATATTTATAACAGGTCAGTTCGGGCAGTCCCATCGGGCCTCTGGCATGCAGCTTTTGCGTACTGATGCCGATTTCCGCCCCGAACCCGAATTCAAATCCGTCCGTAAACCGTGTCGAGGCATTGACATAGACGCAGGCGGAATCAATCTCCCGGGTGAATTTTTCCGCATTTTCCCTGTTATCGGTCACAATCGCTTCCGAATGGTGTGTACTGTAACGGTTGATATGGGCAATCGCTTCTTCGACCGAATTCACCGTCACTGCGGACAGAATATAATCCAGATATTCCGTCCCGTAATCTTCCGGCCCGGCCGCTCCCGCCTCCGGCAGAATCGCACACACCGCCTCGTCTCCCCGAATCTCCACCGGATGTCCCTGTGCAAGCTTTTTCTGCAGAGCCGGGAGAAAGGCGCCGGCTATTTTTTTATGAATTACGAGCGATTCACAGGCGTTACACACACCGATACGCTGTGTTTTGGCATTGATTACAATATTGACCGAGTCGGTCACATCTGCCGTTTCATCGATATAGATATGACAGTTTCCCGTTCCCGTCTCGATAATCGGTATGGTGCTGTTCTCCACCGCCGCCCGGATCAGCCCTGCGCTCCCCCGGGGAATCAACACATCGATATACGCCTTACATTTCATAAAAGCAGCCGTCGTCTCCCGGTCCGTGGCTTCGATCAACTGGATGGCGTCTTCCGGCACCCCCGCCCTTCCCAGGGAACCCCGGATAGCACGTGCAATCGCCATATTGGAATGAATGGCATCACTCCCGCCCTTCAAAATAACGCAGTTTCCGGCTTTAAAGCACAGGGCAAAAGCATCCGCAGTCACATTGGGACGGGATTCATAGATAATGCCGATTACTCCGAGCGGTACCGACACTTTTTTCATCCGCAGGCCGTTCGGCCGCTCCCATTGCTCCAGCACACGCCCTACCGGGTCAGGCAGAGCGGCAACCTGCCGGAGCCCTTCGGCCATAGCGTCAATCCGTCCTTTGTCCAGCCGCAGGCGGTCCAGCAGTCCCATATGCATTCCGTTTTCCCGTCCCGCGGCCATATCCTTTTCATTGGCGGCAAGAATCTCTTCCGCCCCTTCCTGCAGCCCTTTCGCCGCCTGCAAAAGCGCCTGATTCTTTTTATCTTCCGTCAGCGTCTGTAACATATATTTCGCCGTTACCGCCCGTCTCCCCATTTCATCCAGAGCAATCATATCAAACCCTCCCTGATTCTTTTATACAGGCATCATACCATATCACAGGGCACCGATCAACGTCTGCCTGTTCTCACACTTCTCCGTTTTCCGTCACAATCACATCCGGGCATATATCGTGCGGTTCGGAGGGAATCCGTTCTTTCACCTGCAGGGCAAACGCCGCCGCCAGCGTAACGACCGCCCCGGCGCGCTGCAGATACCGGTCATAATAGCCGCCGCCATACCCGATCCGGCGGCGCTGTCTGTCAAAGACCGCTCCCGGCATTATCATAACGGCGCCGTGATATTCCGTCTGCGGAACATACAGACATTCCCGCCGGCGGGGCGGCTCCATAATGCCACGAAACCCGCTCTGCAGCTCGGACAGGGCGGCGATTCGGTAAAAATCCATATCCGTATCCGATACCAGCGGACAGTACACCCGTTTTCCCCTGGCAAGGCATTGTTCCATCAGATAAACGGTCTCCGCCTCTTTCTGATAGTTTACGTAACACAAAATATGTTCCGCGGCCGTCAGCGCCGGGTGTGCCAGAATGCGCTCTTCAATCCGGCGGCTCTTATCCACCCAGATCCGCTCCGGCATTTGATTGCGAACGGCCAGCACTTCCCTGCGGATTTTTTGTTTCAGCAGCTTCACCGTCTGCATATTTTCCTCTTCCATCCTGTTTTCGTTCCCCTGTTACTGGTTATAATCGGCAATAAAGTCAACCAGATCAAACTTATCATTCCGGTCCGCGCAAAACAGAGTGCCCAGATTTCTGCCGTCCATAATGCGGTGAATAATCCGAATGTCCGCGCTGTTGGCAATCACCATATCCGCGCCCATGCTCGTGGCGATCTTTGCCGCGATCAGCTTGGTGTTCATACCGCCGGTTCCGACACTGCTCCCGGTGCTCCCCTTTCCCATCCGCATCAGATCTTCATCGATGTGCTCCACCGTTTCGATAAATGCGGCGTCTTTGTTTCGGTGCGGATCGTCCGTATAAAGCCCGTCAATATCCGACAACAGAATCAGCAGATCTGCGCCGATCAGTGCCGCCACCACGGCCGACAGCGTATCGTTGTCGCCGATCTCAATCTCATATGTGGCAATGGTATCGTTTTCATTGACGATCGGAATCACGCCCATTTTCAGAAGTTCCGAAAAAGTATTGTGAGCGTTATAGCGGTTGAGATTGTCCACAATGGTATTTTTGGTCATCAGAATCTGCGCCGTCACCTGATTATACTCCGCAAAGATTTTCTGATATGTCATCATCAGCCGTGCCTGACCGATGGCGGCGCACGCCTGCTTTACCGCAATGTGATTTTCGCCGTGTTCCCGGTTAATATCTTTGATATGTACCGCTTTGCGTCCGGCCGCAATCGCGCCCGAGCTGACAAGCACCACATCCTTTCCCTGATTGCGCAGATTACACAGCTCCCGGATCAATACCTCCATACGGATATAATCCAGATCGCCCGTCTCCGGATGCTGCAGGGAAGACGAGCCGATTTTGACGACAATCCTTTTTTTATCTCTAATTCTTGCTCTTACCGTATCATTCACTTTTCATTTCCTCCTGTTTCGCTGCGCCGCCGCATTCTCTGCCTTCCTGCGGAAAGGGCGCAAACTTTGCGGCTATGGCCTCGGCAACACGCAGGCCGTCCATCGCCGCGGATGTAATGCCGCCTGCATATCCCGCGCCCTCACCGCAGGGATAAAGCCCCTGCAGACTGCTCTCGTATGCCGTATCCCGCACGACCCGTACCGGGGATGAAGTCCGGCTTTCCACGGCGGATATAAGCGTATCGTCCGCCGCAAAACCCTCTATCATATGAGAAAACCGTTCCATGCCGTCCAGGAATGCCGCCGTCATTTCCGCGGGCAGTATCTCTGTAATATCGGCAAACACATATGCCCCCTTATGGCAGGGCTGCAAAATCTGACGCTTTTTGTCGAAAACGGTTTCGTTGCCGTTTCGGGCCGTTTTGCAGGAAGTATTGCATCTGCCTGTCCGCCCTGCGCGGACACCGCTTTTTGTCCGTGTCTCAAAGACACTTCGAAAATCAGCCAGCCGTTGTACCGGTATGCTGCCGCCGCCGGCCGCATATGCCGCTTCTTCCAGCTTTCGCTGGAACGCCACGCCCGCCAGCGGATGCGCCGACGGAAAGTCGCTTTTTTTCACGGAGACAATAATCGCGCTGTTGGCATTTGCACTGTCTCTGGCGTGATAGCTCATGCCGTTGACGGCCAGTCTGCCCGGCTCGGAAGACGCATTGACCACATAGCCGCCGGGACACATGCAGAATGAATATACCCCTCTGCCGTTCGCCGCTTTCGCCGTCACTTTGTAAGGAGCCGCCTGCAGCGGCGCCGGATCCGCCCGGCCGTATTGCGACAGGTTGACATCCGTCTGCCGGTGTTCCACCCGGAAACCGACCGCAAACTCTTTCGCCTCCATCTCCACGCCCCTGTCATAAAGCATCTGAAACGTATCCCTTGCACTGTGTCCGGTGGCAAGCACTGCCGTATCGCAGGGAAGCGTTTCGCTGTCGTTTATGACAACCCCGGTCAGATGTCCGTTCTCTGACAGAATATCCGTGACTTTGGCGCCGAAACGGACACTGCCGCCCAGATCTTCGATCTGTCTGCGCATATTTTTTACAATCCCGATCAGTGCATCCGTGCCGATATGTGGTTTACTCTCATATAAAACGGACGCATCCGCGCCCGCCTCCGCAAACATCCGCAGCACTTCCCGGTTGCGGCCGTCCTTATCCTTCACAAGCGTGTTCAGTTTCCCGTCGGAAAATGTCCCCGCCCCGCCCTCTCCGAACTGGACATTGGATTCCGGGTTCAGTGTCCCGGTATGCCAGAATGTTTCCACATCCGCAAGGCGTGTATCCACATCCTGGCCTCTCTCCAGCAAAACGGGCCGATACCCGTGCGCCGCCAGCATCAGCCCGCAGAAAAGACCGGCCGGACCTGTCCCGATAATGACGGGACGCCGTGTAGCCGGCTGTCCGCCCGGCGGCGGAAAACGGTATGCCGCCTCCGACACCCGGCACACCACTCCGGCATCCGCCCGTTTCAGAACCTTTTCCTCCTGCCTGACAAGGCAGTCGATTACATAGCTGAAATACAGATCCGGTTTCTTTCTGGCATCGACGGAACGTTTTCTGATCTCATATCCCAAAAGGTCGCCGGTGCCGAGATGCAGTATCCGGCCGATCTTCCGTTCCAGTTCCTCACGGGTATGCTCTGTCCGTATCCGTAGCTGCTGTATTCGTATCATACTTTCCTCCTGTTATGTTTCCGCGCAGGCGCCTGCCGGCTCCCTCCGCGGCGGCCCGCCCTGCGATGATACCCGTAGCCCACGCCCACTGCAGGTTATAGCCGCCGCATCTGCCGTCCGCGTCGAGCAGTTCACCCGTAACGTAAAGCCCAGACACCCGCTTTGCCTCCATCCTGTCAGTTATCTCGGTCAGCGCCACACCGCCGGCGCAGACCTGTGCCTGTGCAAAGGGATTGGTTCCCGTCACCGTAACGGGAAAACATTTCAGCCGCATTCCCGCATCAAACAGTCTGCGGTCCGCCATTCCCGTTACCGGCGCCGCCGGGGATATGCCGCTCTCCTTTAACACCACCCCTGCGATCTTCTTATGTACCGTGCCGGTAAAAAACTGCTCCGCCGCTGCACCGGCCATTTTGCCGATTCTGTCTTGTAATGCCGTTTCCCACTCTGCCCGGCTGATCTGCGGCAGAAAATCGATCATGACCGGCAGGGTTTTCCTTCGTTTCAACTCCTTTGCCGCGTGCCTGCTGAGCTGGAACACCGGAATACCGGAAATACCGTACTCCGTCAACTGCAGCTCGCCGTATTCCCGGTAGGCGTGGCCGCCTGCCCGCAGTGTCACTTCCGCCTGGCAGCGCACGCCGGCCAGCGCCCGGAAACAGCTTTCCCGGCAGCGAAGCTGCACCAGCGCAGGCGTAAAGGGAATCCGTTTCAGAGAAAAAAGGCCGGCCAGCGCCGTCCCGTTTTCTTCCGTATCGTTTTTCAGGCCTGCGCGGCTGCCGCAGGCGAGGATGATCCTGTCAAAGACCTCTTGTCTGTGGCTCTCCCGTCTCCCGATATGTACCAGAAACCGCCCGTTTTTCTTTTCCGCCCCGTTCACGCGGCATCCGGTTTCCACACTGACGCCCCGCCGCTCCAGCGCAAACCGCAGCACATCCAGCACCGCCGCCGCCTGTTCGCATAAGGGATAACAGGAGCCGTTTTTTTCTTTCGTCATCAGCCCCAGATCGTGAAAAAAAGCCAGCGTATCCTCCGGTGTAACCTGTTCCAGAATCGGTAAAATGCGCTCGGGATTGTCGCTGTGATAATACTGCTCTGACATATCCAGATTGGAGAGATTACACTTTCCGTTTCCCGTCGCCAGAATCTTTTTGCCGATCCGGTCATTTTGTTCGAGTATTGTGACATCCGCGCCACAGTCCGCGGCCGCAATTGCGGCGGCCATACCCGATGCGCCGCCGCCGATAATACCGATCTTCATATTGTTCTCCTTCCCATTCAACTGGAATAGGATTCCAGAAAATGATACAGGGTGCTCTCACCGCTGATTAATTTTCGCTGTATGATCTCTTCCTGTAACTCTTCCGGAAGATTCTCCACCCGAATATCCGTATAGAGGAACACACTGCACATATCTTCCCGGTATACGGTAATATAATGGTTTTCCGCGACCAGATAAAACAATTCTTCGGACGGTTCCTCGATTACCTGATAGTTTTTCCGGATACGCACCCGTTCCCCGGAAAAAGAGAGCACCTCCACCGAAATCAGGCCCCGCTGCTGTTCCTCAAGCGGCGGCGAAAGCTCATAGGCCGACATGGCATCCACAAAGCTGTCGCGGTTCATTCCGATATATTTTCCCGGTATCGCTTCTTCATGGGAAGCCGTCGAATCCGTATTTCTGTCGTACTCTTCCACGGCAAAAACGGTGTCACAGGTAATCACATCCCCCGGGCCGCTGCCTGCGGGAAGGCTCTCGGCCTCTCCTTCTCCTTCCTGCGGGATCTGTACCGTATATGGCCGGAACTCCCGGTTCTCCTCCCGGTTCGGATAAAACCATTTCAGATATACGGAATTGATATAAGCGCCCGCCGCAAACAGCAAAAGTCCTGCGATACAAAATAAGCTGATTCTACCGATAAATTTCATGACATACTCCTTTTATCATAGTATCAGCTTAAAATGAAATTTTATTCACACAGGCGCCGATGCGGTTACAGCCGGCCCATAGCCCTGCCGATCACACCGAGCAGCCGGCCGCCGGGGGTAAGGCGCAGCTCCCGTTCGGTCACACCGCGCAGCAGGAATAAAAGAACCGCATAGAGCAAAAACCCGGCAACCGTCAAAAGCAGCAGTAAAACCCAGGCAGGCATAACACCGGTCAGCGCACCGGCGAGCAGAAACAGCAGGCCTCCCATGACGGCGCCCGCAAACAGCGGCGCGGCCATGCTGCGCAGCAGGCCATAGCGGAATCCGCATTGCTTGCGCGCGGCAGCGCCGAGAAGGGCGAGCAGACAAAACGCGTACAAAATATCTGCATAGACAACGCCAAAAATATCAAGGTGCAGCAGCTCCAGCATCACATAGAGCGCCCCGCCGTGCAGCGCCAGGGCGGCAAGCCCGCAGGCCAGCAAAGTAACGGCCTTGTTCATTCCCCGCAGCGCTTCGGCGAAAAGACAGGCTGCGGAAAAAAAGACCGCCGTCACAAATCCGGTTAAAAGCAGCGCCGCCGCATCCCCGTCCTGTTTCGGAAACGCGGTTTCCAGCAGGGGAACCGCCAGCGTGCCGATCATGACAGCCAGCGGAATCACAATCAGCATAGCGGCCTTCAGGGCGTTCTGCGTCAGCTCCCGTATCCGGGCATGATCGTTTCTGCGGTGCAGCATATGCACCCTCTCCCGCAGTGTCATCCCCATAACCACGGCCAAAAGAACGGGAATCATCGTAAACACCTTATATTTTCCGCTGTACATCCCCCACTGCGCAGAGATTACGGAATCGCCCAGACTGTCCCGCATCAACAGGCGGAAACAGATCTGCTGGATCAGCAGATACCCCTGTTCCAATACCCCATAGAGAATCAACGGAAACAGAGCGGCAAAAAAGGCAGAGACGGAAAACAGAATCGGCTCCTTTTTCCGCCCGGCCTGCTTTTTATTCTTTTTTCTGTAATACGAATGCGATAACAGATAGACAGGCAGCAGAAACAAAAAAGCCGCCGCCGTACCGGCCAGTATACCGGCTGTAAATCCCATAACGGCAAACGACCGGGAAAACAGTTCATTCTGCAGCAGACTGCCAACCAGTTCTCCGCGCTGCTGCCCGAGCGGCACGAGAAAAAAAGCGGAAACCAGTGTGACGATCTGCTCTGTAATCATGGAAATCATAACCGGGAATCCCGCTCCGTTTCCGAAAAAATATCCCCGCAGCAGGCCGTTCCACGCGGAAAAGATAACGGCCAGCGACAAAATCTGTAATGGCAGCGCAGCCAGCGGTTCCGCCAGAATCCGCTGTGTCACATACACGCTCCCGAAAAACAGCGCCGCTCCCATTCCGATGCCGGTGATGCATGCATACAAAAAAGCGGTCTGCATAATCGTCCCCGCGCTTCGATAATCGCCTTTTTTTATTCGGGATTTCAAAAGGCCCGATATGGCGGCCGGCAGTCCGTATGCGGAAAGCAGCCACACCGCAGTATACACCCCGTACGCGGCGGCGAAAATGCCGTTGCCCTCGTCTCCCCAGACACCGGTCAGCGGAATCTGCCGAAACACCATGCAGGCGTTCACAAGCAGAGCCGTAACCGCCATCATACCGCCCTGTACGATCAGATTTCCCCCTTTTCCGCCATTTCTCCGTTTTCCCATATCAGTCCCTTATCCCGTCGTCATTTGTTTTATTTAAAGTCCCGTGTAATCCCTATGTTCTGCAGTGCGGTGATCTGCTTCTTTTTCATTACGGCAGATTCATCCGGCTCCATATGGTCATATCCACATAAGTGTAGCATACTATGCGCCACAAGGAAAGCGAATTCCCGTTTCTGGGAATGCCCGTATGCATCGGCCTGCTCCTTGATCTTATCGACCGAAACAATGATGTCGCCAAGCATCAGCGCGCCGCTTTCCGGGTCAAAGCAGGAAATCCGGTCCTGCTCCGCAGCGGAAAAATCCGCCGGCTGTGTAAAGGCAATGTTGGGAAAAGACAGCACATCCGTCGGCCTGTCGATCTCCCGGTACTCCCGGTTATACCGGCGGATCCCCTCATTATCCGTCAGCAGAATATTTACATGGGTTTCATACGGACAGGCTTCGCTTGTGAGAATTTCTTCCACGATCCGCTCCACAATCTCTTCCAGCGAAAACAGAAATTCAGTCTCCGTATCATTTTCAATATAAAAACTCATATTACAATTTCTCCTTCTCACCGGATGGTTATGATATATAAAAAGTTCCCGTACGGTGACATCTTCCGTTACCTGCGTCTCCCGCGGCGCCGGCGGTGTTTCGTATGTAGTTTCCTCTTCCTGCGCCGCCATCTTCTGGCGCAGCTCCATCTCCGCCATCAGCTCTGCCACCGGATCCGGTTCCGGTTCGGGCAGCGTCTCCGGCGGCTGTTCCGCTTTCACGGCCTGTCCGGCTTGGGCATCCGTGCCTGCGGCGCGCTCCCACAGCCCGGCCTTTTTCAGTGTATAACCGAAATACTGCAGCAAAAGAAGCAGCAAAAGCCCCGTCAGAAAGAGATTCATCACGGGCAGCACAAACAGTTCCCACGACAGCGGCTGCGGCATAAACAGTATGATACATGCCGTTTCGGCCGTCATATAATACAACAGCGTCGTCAGTAGCGGCACACCGGGCCGAAACGACCGCTCCATATTCCGAAACAGTAAAATCGCCGCACTGCCGCATAAAAAATAGAGAAAAAATATGTTTATCGAGCTGCCCGTCAGAAATACCGCGGACATCACAAGCAGCCCATAGGCGAACAGCCCCAGAAAGACATTGCTGAACAGGGCGAGCGCAACGGCAAATGCCAGCAGCGGCCACGCCTGTATCGGAAACAGCGGCAGTGCGCAGACAAGCCCCATACCACCGGCAAAAAACAGGGCAAACCGCATCATATGCCGGTCATTGTCGCGCTCCAGCGACGAATCCTGTGCACAGTAAAGCCAGGAAAACCAAAGGCTCAATATGCCGATGCCAAACATCACGCCGTTGCGAAGCTGTTCACCGACAGGTTTTTGGTAATAATAACCGGCCCAGACCAGCAGCAGGCACGGAACCGGTACAAGCAGGGCCGGCGGTATGATTTTTTTCAGCGTCTTTACCATTTATCCGAAACCCTCTGTCTTGCGCCCCTGCGTTCTCTCCTGTTGTTTTCCTGCCTTCCCGCCGGTGCCCTGCGGCTCTTTTCGGCGGCGGCTTTGCGGGCATTACCGCTCTCCTCATAGGCTTCATAAGCCTTTACGATCTTTTGTACGAGCGGATGGCGCACCACATCCCGGCTTGTCAGTTCGCAGAAGGCAATCTCTTCCACCCGGCGCAGCACCCGCAGCGCCACATCGAGGCCGGACGGCATGTCCGGCGCCAGATCTTTCTGAGAAGCGTCTCCGGTAACGATGACCCGGGAACCGAATCCGATACGCGTCAGAAACATTTTCATCTGCGCCGGCGTCGTATTCTGTGCTTCGTCCAGTATAATATAGGCATTGTCCAGCGTGCGTCCCCGCATATACGCCAGCGGCGCCACTTCGATCAGCCCTTTTTCCACATTTTTCGTAAAGCTTTCCGCCCCCATAATCTGATACAGGGCGTCGTAAAGCGGACGCAGATACGGATCCACCTTACTCTGGAGATCACCCGGCAGAAATCCCAGTTTTTCCCCGGCTTCTATGGCCGGGCGCGTCAGTATGATGCGCCCCACTTCATCATTTTTAAAAGCCGTAATCGCCATCGCCATGGCCAGATATGTCTTTCCCGTTCCGGCAGGCCCGAGGCCGAATGTTATCATATGCTCCCGGATGGCATCGACATATTGTTTCTGCCCCAGTGTCTTCGGTTTTACCGGTTTGCCGTTTACCGTATGGCAGATCATGTCACTGTCGATTTCCACCAGGGCATCTTCTTTGTTTTCGTAACTCATTTCCAGTGTATAATTCACATTCTGCTCCTGTATCTGATTGCCCCGCAGGGACAGATCCAGAAGATTGTGCAGCACACGTTCCGCCTGTCTGACCTGCTGCTGTGCCCCGGTTATTTTGATGCCTTCATCCCGGTTCACAATCGTCACCATCAGTTCCCGCTCTATTTTTCTGACATAACTGTCGTATTCCCCGAACACATTTCGGATATGTTCCGCGGGAACCGCTATTTTCAGTGTAAATTGCTCCATTGTTCACTGCTCCTCTGTCACCTGTTCCTCATCCGCTGCCTGCGGCCGTTGTGTCTTTGTGCTGACAAGAATGCCCGTTTTCTCCACAACCGTAAAATCGGCCCGCATAACATAGTGTCTGGAATCTTTTACTATTTTAACATCTTTTTGCAGAATTTGTACCCCTTTTTGTTCTAAAGTTTCCATAATCCGCTGCAGCTTTTCCTGACAAATGCTTTTTGCCTGTTCTTTCGTGTACTTTTTTTCCGTCAGATTATATTCCCGATAACAGTAATTTCCAAATGCAACGGGAAAATACAGATCTTTCAGAACTTCCAACCGGTCCTCATTCACCACGCAGTCGCTTTTGGCATAGGTGATTTTTTTCAGTGAAAGCCGAATCTCCCGGCTGCCAATGCGAAGATAGGGAATGGTTTCCTCCCTCCCAGTATAAGACTTACACTGGTAGGCAATGGGAAGTTTTTCTTCAAACTGATATGTGCATTCCAGATAAATATCCGCGTCCGCGCGGCAGAACATATAGTCTTTGACCGCCGTATCCTCCCCGTAGACCGGTACCGCACCGCTGACAAGCATTTCGCCCGCTTCGACTTCATCCTCTGTCCTGACCATGGGAACGCCGCTTCGGGTAATGATACTGACAATTTTGCCGGACTTGTCGGCCATCAGATCCATCCCCTCCTGTTCCGCCTCCTCGACCTGCGGCGTTCCCCGGGTGTTTTCCTTAATCTGTATCACCAGACGCGAACCGTCCAGTCGTGCGGAAGTCCATGTCACCACATCAAATTCTCTGCGTATGGCCTTTTCCAGCGATTCGATGTCCAGATCTTTCTTTTTGCTGCCGCAGCGAATCTGATTTTCTTCCAGAAAGTCCATCAGCACGTCCGTTGTCACACTCCGGTTTCCCGTAATCTCAATCGCCCAGATAAAATGGGACATACCGTGCAGAAACAGCAGGCAGCCGAGCAGGCCGAGAATAAAGATGCTCCGTCTCCGCATCCGGGGAATAAAAAAGGGCAGGCCATATCGCTGTAAAATGGCTACCCTTGTCTTAGTCTTTTTGGTAATGGGTTTCAGCTGCCGGAACCCTCTGATGCTGATACACATTGTATAGTATGCGCCGTGCCGCGCAATATCCCATAAAAGGATGTCCCGGTTGCCGCACAGATTGATAAAACGTTCCGGGGAATACCCCCATACCCGGATCTTTACATACCCCCGCAGAAAATGAAAAAGTTTTTCCATTGCCGCCTCCTGTTATTCATATCTGACACACTGGATACATCCGCTGATCTTCATATCCTCATTCGTATAATAATCGATGGACAGCCCTTTTCCCGCAATACAGATCTGACAGGTTTTCCCCTGCAGGAGCACAAAGGTATCGCTGTATTCAATAATCCCCTTATAATTTTCAATCCATGCTTCACGGTTTCCGGTCAGCGTGACAATAGAAGCTCCCAAAAGCAAATCTTTTGGGAGCTTTAAGGAATCCACAAGCTGTTCTTTTCTGGAAACGAGTTCAGAAGCCCCGGACCCGCGGTCCCTGCTGTTTTTTCTTTTCTTCATACCTCAGTATATGCGGGACGATTCGGGTGTTATGACTCCTTTTATCAGAAGACTTTCCGGCGGCTTTTCCGGGCCGAACGTATAGGCACGCAGAAACCGCTGCGACGCCTGCGCTATTTTCTCGCGGTCATTGCCATACATTACGGCCAGCGGTTCGCCTTTTTTCACAAAGTCTCCGGTCTTTTTACACAGTGTCAGACCGACTGCGAGATCAATCGCGCTCTCCTTTGTCTCTCTGCCGCCGCCGAGCAGAAGGGAACACATCCCGATCTCTCCGCATTCGATATGAGAAATATAGCCCTCCGTGCCGGAGCGGATCTCTTCCGCATATGCCGCCTGCGGAAGTTTTTCCGGATGAAAGACCGCAGTCTCGTCGCCGCCCTGCGCTCTGATAAACGCGGCCATCTTGTCCAGCGCTCTGCCGCTGTCAACCGCCTCCCGGAGTTTTTCTCTGGCCTCTGTCTCATCCGCGGCCTGTCCGCCGGCCATCAGCATATAACTGCCAAGCGTCATGCACAGTTCCACAAAGTCCGCCGGTCCCCGGCCGTTCAGCGTATCGATGGCCTCCCGCACTTCAAGTGCATTGCCGACCGCGAATCCGAGCGGCTGGTCCATATCCGAGACTACCGCATACGTTTTCCGCCCGGCGTTATTTCCGATCGTCACCATCTCCTTCGCCAGTGCAAAGGCGTCCTCACGCGATTTCATAAAAGCGCCGCTTCCGGTCTTGACGTCCAGCACAATGGCATCCGCGCCGCTCGCCAGCTTTTTGCTCATTATCGAGCTGGCGATCAGCGACATATTGTCGACGGTCGCCGTCACATCCCGCAAGGCGTAGAGCTTTTTATCCGCAGGGGCCAGATTTGCCGTCTGTCCCATAATGGCGATGCCGATCTCATTCACATTCCGCAGAAACGTTTCCGCGGAAATATCCGTCGAAAATCCGGCAAAGCTCTCCAGTTTGTCAATGGTGCCGCCGGTGTGTCCAAGCCCTCTGCCGCTCATCTTGGCAACGGAAATACCGCACGCGGCAACCATCGGCGTCAGCGCCAGCGATGTTTTGTCTCCGACCCCGCCGGTGCTGTGCTTATCCACCTTAACGCCGCGAATGCCCGACAAATCCAGTGTTTCACCGCTGTGTTCCATACTCTCTGTCAGATACAGCGTTTCCGCCTCATTCATGCCCTGAAAATAAATGGCCATCAGCATGGCGGACATCTGATAATCCGGAATCACACCGGTCGTATATTCCCGGATCATCCGGGAAATTTCTTCCCGGGACAGCGCCAGTCCGTTTCTCTTTTTCATAATCAGATCATACATTCTCATACGGTACCATCAATCCTCCGCTTCATCGTCATCTTTGCGCATCGGGCTGTAACGCGATGTGCCAAGCGGCCTGTCTTCCGTAACGGTTCCGTTTACCGTCACTTCCAGATAGGAAGCCGCTGCCAGACCGCCCTTGCGCACGGCGTGCAGCCGGTACGTCGTGCCTGCCGTCATCAGTTCGCTCGTGTAAATATTGACGGTGACGCTTTTTCCCTCCGTATATGCTTCGAACAGCACCGGAAACGGATAATCGTTGCGAATGCGCAGATCCTTGCTGCCGCTGGAAATAGCCGCGTCCATACCGAGCGGCAGATAGCTGACCGGCATACTGTGCGCATGGCGTTCCAGAACGGTCAGTCCGCTGTTCATGGCTGCATTATACACCGTCGAACTCACCTGACAGATGCCGCCGCCGATCGCGGGAACGACTTTTCCGTTCAGATAGGCGCCGGCTTCCCGATAACCGTTTGCGGATGTTCTGGGCAGAAAAGCCTTGTTCATGGAAATCTCTTCTCCCGGATACAGCACGGTTCCGTTCAGATTCCCGGATGCGATCTGGACATTGCGGATCCGATTGGAAGAACTTCCCCGCAGACTGGTTGTACAGCTTCCCTCCAGGGAATATCGATTTACGGCGATTTCTTCCGGAATCTCCCCGCTCGCCAGTTCCAGCGTGTTTTCATCCAGCACCGTCTCCTGATTCTCCGTCGCGGAACCTGCCAGAATCATCAGCAGCGCATGATAAATCTGCTCCTTTCCCGCCGCATTGATCTGATAATAAGACGTGCCCTGATAAGTCTGTATCGTATTGGAGGCCCCGTCATAATAATAGAACGCGTCATCCCCTGCCGGCACGCCTGCAAGCGCCGTGTTGATGTCGGCAACAAACGCATCCAGCAGCGTCGTATCGGGGATATGGCACAGTCTTGTGCCGTCCCCGTTATCCTGTACCACAACCGCCGTCTCTCCCAGTTCGGCCATCATCTTCGTAAACGTATAGTCCTGTACCTTTACCACCAGGCACTGCGCCGGTGCATCCGCCTTCAGCTCCGCAATCGTCGTTGCGTACGGTACGCCGGCGGGAACTTCCTCCGCACAGACAGACATTCCCATGCCGCACAGCAGCGCCATGGAAAGCGCCGCGGCAGCCAGAACCCGCCCCCTTTTCTCTCTGTAAAAACCGTGCTGTTTCTTCATGCTCTCTGCTCCCCTTCTTTTCTTTTACCATTCATACGGATAGCCAAGACTGCGCATAAAATCAGCCATCTGCCAGTCTTCCCCGCGGTCGAATTCATCGTCCTCGTAAGCTTTTCCGTCCTCTTCCTCCGAATCTTCCCATGTCCAGAAGACAAGGTATTTCTCAATGGCAGCCGGATCGACGTGGAAATAATCCGCGATCAGCGCCGCATTGCCCCGCATACTCTCTTTTTGTTCTTCCGGTATTTCCTCGAAGTAATCGGGCATGGGATTGAACGTATCGAGAACGGAACCGTTTTCACACAGGAAATATCCCCAGAAATCGCCGTCGTATATGTAGAGCAGCATAACCGGCTTTCCCACCTGGGTGGACAGCGCTTCTGCCAGTCCTTCAAAGCCGATACAGCCGTCATTCAAAAGCACGCTGACACCATTGCCATGCACGGCATACCGGCACTGCGCCGGATCCAGTTCCATATCACTTCCCTGCGCCGCCGCCTGTTGCAGCGCTTCTCTGATTTCGCCCTCCGTGCAGTCCGGCGCGATAATCGTCTGTAAAAAAAGCCCCACCTGTAATCCCCTCCTGATTAATCTATATACTTAAAAATTGACATCCAGATCGTAATAGCAGCACTTCAGCAGATCTTCCATCTCTGTCTGGCTCGGCTGACGGGGATTGGAACCCGTGCATGCATCTTCGATAGCGTTTGCCGCAATCTCGGGAAGTCTCTCCAGGAATACCTCTTCCGGAACAAACCCCTGCGCCGTCGGATAGCTGTCTTCGCCGTACTGTCTGATACAGTGCGGAATACTCAGATCGTCATTCATCTGCCGCAGATACGCGATCAGAAGTTCCACTTTCTCTTCCGGCGTCGTTCCGCCCAGCCCCATAAAGTCCGCAATCTCGCCATACCGCTTTTTCGCCGTCTCGTCTTTGGCGTTAAAAGCGATTACCTTCGGCAGATACATGGCATTGGCCGCGCCATGGATAATATGTGCACCGTAATCGGCAAAAGCCGCGCCCGTCTTATGCGCCATGGAATGTACGATTCCGAGAAGCGCATTGGAAAACGCCATGCCTGCCAGACACTGCGCGTTGTGCATGGAATCCCGTTTTTCCATATCGCCGTTGTAAGAGCCAACCAGATCGCGCTGAATCATTTTGATTGCATGCAGTGCCAGCGGATCGGTGAAGTCACAATTTGCCGTGGATACATAGGCTTCGATCGAATGTGTCATGGCATCCATACCGGTATGTGCCACCAGTTTTTTCGGCATTGTCTCCGCCAGATCGGGATCGACAATCGCCACATCCGGCGTAATCTCAAAGTCCGCAATGGGATATTTAATGCCCTTTTGATAATCCGTTATAATGGAAAAGGCCGTCACTTCCGTAGCCGTACCGGATGTCGAAGAGATTGCACAGAAATGCGCTTTTTTGCGCAGACTCGGAATGCCGAACACTTTACACATATCCGCAAAGGTAATATCGGGATACTCATACTTGATCCACATTGCCTTTGCCGCATCAATGGGAGAACCGCCGCCCATGGCAATAATCCAGTCAGGCTCAAACTGTGTCATAGCCTGCGCGCCCTTCATAACCGTCTCCACAGAGGGATCGGGTTCAATACCCTCGAACAGCTCCACTTCCATTCCGGCCTCTTTTAGATACTGCTGTGCACGGTCCAGAAATCCAAACCGCTTCATGGAACCGCCGCCCACACAGATCATCGCCTTTTTTCCCTGAAAAGACTTCAATGCTTCCAATGCACCTTTACCGTGATATAAATCCCGGGGTAACGTAAATCTAGCCATTTCAACCTTCCTCCTTATTTGTTATTTTCTTAACAAAATATACTGTAACTATACCATATTTTTCTGAAAGAAACAATGGGTTTCTGTGTCGGCACGGGAATAACGGTACCTATTCCGCCGCATTTTCCTCCCTCTCGTTTACCGCTTCTTCCAGCCAGCGGCAAAAGCTGTCCGTTCCGTTGCGCGCATCGAAACGCTCTGCCATATCCTTTGCTTTCCTGTAATAATACTGATACAGATCCGTTATTTTATACCGGCCGCTCTCCCGGTACAGGGGAAAGGAAGCATCCAAAGCCAGTTTGACTGTTTTTCCTTTCCGTACCGCGCTCAATTCCTTAAAAAAACGCATGATATTTTTACTTTGGTAATACGCGGAAGACGGATTGCGTTCCTCTTCCCATTCTTTCCAGTGTGCCTTGTAGATTTTCAGCGCCTTTCCCATATCGGTATGGGCATAACAGTACAGAAAACTGTCCCAGTCCTGATATTCCCGTGTCTCGATCATATTCTGCTCGATCATCCGGCAATAGATTTCGGCCTGCCGGAAATCGCCTTTGTCCAGATAATGGCTCATATACTGCCCCTTCATCCGCAGCCACGCCGCCTTTCTGTCGTGTCCGCATCGAAGCTGAAAGCTTTCGATTTCCTGCGAAAGTTCCTCCGCTTTTTTCAGATCACCCTGATCCAGATAGAAACCGATCGTCGTATTGCGCTCACACGCCCTACAGTTGCTGTTGCGGTCCCGCGGAAGTTCCTCAAAGGCATGGAAAGCGTCTTGCGCCTCTTTGTCCCGGCCCATACTGTCATAAAAATAATACCGGTACATATGGTACGTGCGCAGATTGTAACCGTAAGCAAGGCAGCGCTTCTTATAATCTTCATAAAATTTCCGACAGTCTGCCATCGGAATCTGATAAAACTCGTCGCACGAACCGATAATCCATTTATACACCCATAAAACATATCCCAGACTGTCTTTGTAGTTGTTTTTATAGCATGTGCTCGGCGTATCGGGCCAGCGGTCGATAATGGCCAAAACCTCCGGGAAAATAACGAGCATATCCAGACTGTCTCCATAAAAGGTGGATTCCTCGCAAAGCTGCACCCGAAAATAAATGCGAAACGGCGTATCTTCATGGGCATCCGCCAACTCTGCCGCGCTGCGATATGCCGCCATTCTCGCCTTGCCGTGCGCAATCTTTTCACACGCGCTTACCAGTTTATGCGGGTCATAAGACTGTCCGTCCTGTTTTTCCAGCATACAAATCCCTCCTTTCCGGCAGATTTTTCATTCTTCCCACGGCTGTTCTCCGACTGTCTCCTGCAGCAGCAGCCGATAATAGTCCGTTCCGTTGCGCGTATCCAGTTTGTGCGCCATATCTGCGGCACGGTCGTAATAGTACCGGTACAAATCGGCTATCCGGTATTGTCCATGCTCCGTAAACAGCGGAAAGGAAGCATCCAGCGCCAGTTTTACAGTTTTTCGCCTCCTTGTACGATACAGTTCCATAAAAAAACAGGCGATATTGAGACTGTTTCCAAAAATTGTTGCCGGCTGGCGCTGTTCCTGCCAGCGCTTCCAGTTGGACTTATAGATCTGCAGAGCTTTTCCGATATTGGTGTGGGCATAACAGTACAGGAAGTCGTCCCAATAACTGAACTCGTCGTTTTTGACCCGGCGGGGATCAATCATTTCACAATAGGTTTGCGCTTTGGCAAAATCCTGTTTTCGCAGATAATAATGCATATAGTGGGCTTTCATATTAACCCAGGAACGCATCCGCTCACCGCCGCCGCACCGCAGCGTGAAATTTTCGATGTCCTTCGACAACGCATCTGCCCGCTGCAGGTCGCCCTTTCGCAGATAAAAGTCAATCGTCCCCGTACGGTCACAGGCTTTACAGTCACAGTTTCCGTCTCTCGGAAGCTGTTCGAAGAGATGGAATGCCCGTTCGTTTTCCTCCCGGTCGATACTCTGATAAAACAGGGACTTTAATTTATAATACGGTTTGAGATTATAGCCGTATGCCTGGCTCCGCCGCTTAAAATCCGCAAAAAATTTCCGGCAGTCCGACATGGGAATCTGATAGAAACCGGAACACGAACTCAGAATCCATTTATAGACCCATAAAATATGATCCATGCTGTCTTTAAAATTATTGTTAAATATCGTATGCGGTGTATCGGGATAACGATCGGCTATAGCCAGCACTTCCGGAAAAATGACCATCATGTCCAGTCTGTCGCCGTAAAAGCAGGACTCCCGGCACAAATCCAGGCGGAAAAAGATCCGGTATGGATTATCCTCCTGTTGGTCTGCCGCCTTGATGGCCGCACGGATGGCTTCTGCCCGTGCGTTATTATGCTCCAGTTTGTCATAGGCACGCTTCATCCCCTCCGGGTCATACCGCCTGCCGTCATATCCCTCCATAACAAAGTTCCCCTCTTTTCTTACGCAAAAGCCCTCTCCAGCCGCCTGCAGTAACAGTCCGTTCCGTTGCGGGCGTCAAAACGCCGCGCCACTTCCAGCGCTCTGCCATAATAATAGTCATACAGCGCGTCCAGACGGTACCGCTCACTCTCCTGATAGAGCGGAAAGGAGGCATCCAATGGCAGCCGGATCGTCTTGTTTGTCCGTTCTTTTAGCAGTTTTTTTAAAAAACATGCGATATTTTTACTCATGCTGAAAATTTCCGACGGCGCCCGGTTTTCCTGCCATTCTTTCCAGTGCTCTTTATAAATTTTCAAAGCCTTACCCATATTGGTATGGGCATAACAGTACAGAAAATCATCCCACCGCTGATACTCACTGTCTTCCGTCATATATCGTTCCATAACGCGGCAGTACTTTTCCGCCTCTGCAAAATCTTTTCTGTTCAGATAATATTCCATATAGTGCTTTTTCAGCCGCAGCCAGGCGCCCCTGCCCCCATGGCCGCAGGTCAGCGTAAGGTTTTCGATCTCCCGCGCCAACTCCGCTGCCCGTTCCGAATCGCCCCGCTTCAGATAAAAATTCACGATCGAATTGCACTCACAGGCTTCACAGTCACTGTTTCCGTCCCGCGGGATCTCCATGAACTTATGGAATGCTTCTTCCGCCGCTTCCTCCTGCCCGGTTTCTTCATAAAAGCTGTACCGGTAATAATAATATGGCCGCAGATTATAACCGTAAGCCAGACTGCGCTTTTTAAAGTCCTCAAAAAATTTCTGACAGTCTGCCATCGGAACCTGATAAAAGTTCTCACACTCCTCCAGCAGCCACTTATAAACCCACAGAATATGATCCATGCTGTCGATGTATTCGCTGTTAAAAACGGTCGTGGGCGTGTCGGGATATTGGTCGATTATGGCCAGTATTTCCGGGAAGATAACCATCATATCCAGTCCGTCGCCGTAAAAGACGGATTCCCGGCAGAGCTGCAGCCGGAAAAAGATCCGGTATGGCGTATCCGCCTGTGCGTCCGCCGCCGCGATCGCGCTGCGGATGGCTGCTATTTTGGAATGGCCGTGTTCCATTTCATCATAAGCGTCTTTCATGTTCTCCGGGTTATAAAATACCGCCGGCCGGTCAGGATTCATCGGAAAGCCCCCTCTCCATCAGCAGCAGAATATTGCGGTTCAGCATCCCCAGTTCATTGTTATGC
>CAJUCC010000040.1 GCA_910585205.1 uncultured Lachnospiraceae bacterium | reverse complement strand
GACGATTAAAAAGGGAAAGCTGCGCGGTTATGAATCGTGCGGTATGCTCTGCTCGGGCGTGGAACTGGGGCTGACGGAGGATTTGTATCCGGGCGCAGGATATAACGGCCTGCTTGTGCTTCCGGAAGACGCAGAGCCGGGCGCGGATGTCAAACCGCTGCTCGGACTGGATGACTGGATTTTTGATATTGCGCTGACCGCGAACCGGCCGGACTGCCAGAGTATGCTCGGCATTGCCCGGGAGGTTGCGGCGCTGCTCGGAAAAGAGCTGAAAATGCCGGCGACGGATTATACGGAGACGGAAGTGGAAAAGGAAGGATTCTCGGTGTCCGTCGATGCGCCCGACCTCTGTCCGCGCTATATCGGACATTATATATACGATGTGGAAATTGCGGCCTCACCGGCATGGATGCGCCGCCGCCTCGCCCTTGTCGGCATGGCGGCCATCTCCAATGTGGTCGATATTACAAACTATGTGTTAAAAGAAATCGGCCAGCCGATGCATGCCTTTGACTGCGCCTATCTCGAAGGAAACCGGATTCAGGTCAGAAGGGCAGCCGAAGGAGAACAGATCGTAACGCTGGACGGACAGGCGTATGAAATGTCGCCGGCAAATCTGGTGATCTGTGACGGCAGAAAGCCGGTTGCACTGGCCGGCGTAATGGGCGGACTGAATTCCGAAATCCGTGATACGACGAAGGCCGTTATCTTTGAATCCGCGAAGTTTGCCCGTGATAATGTCAGAAGAACGGCGCGCAGCCTCGGAAAGAGCACCGATGCCAGCGCACGGTATGAAAAGGGTGTGGATGAATACTCCGTTGTGCTCGGCATGAAGCGGGCGCTGCATCTGATCGAGGCGCTTGGATGCGGCAAGGTTTCCCGCACGCATGCGGATGTCAATACGGGCAATTCCACGGGGCCGGTACCGATGAAAGTGAGCATCAGCAAAATAAACGGCGTGCTGGGTATCACTGTGCCGAATGAAGACATCTATGACATTATGAAAAGACTGCAGTTCCGTCCGCAGATCAACGGGGACGAACTGCTGCTCGAAATACCTGCCTATCGGGAGGACATGCTGCCGGACGGGGATAACGACGTGGAACGTTACCCGGATGTGGCGGAGGAGATTATCCGGTTATATGGCTATGACCATATTGCTCCGACCTTTATGCCGTCCGCGCAGGTGACGACCGGCGGCTATACGGTGCGGCAGAAGGGAGAGCTGGCGCTAAAGCAGACCCTCTGTGCAATGGGGATTTACGAATGTATGCACTATTCTTTCTTCTCGCCGTCCGATCTGGACTTGCTGAAGCTGCCGGCGGATGCGGCGCAGCGGAAGGCGATTCGCCTGCTGAATCCGATCAATCAGGATTTATCGCTGATGCGGACGACGCTGGCGCCGTCAATGCTGAACGCCATTTCCCGCAATGAAAAGCAGGGGATGTTGGAGGGCAGATTGTTCGAAGCGGCGAAAGTATTTGTCCCCGGTGAACTGCCGCTGACCACTTATCCGCAGGAACGGGATACGCTCTGCGTGGGTATTTTCGGTGCGGAAGAGACATTTTATACGATGAAGGCGATTGCGGAGACGATTGCCGACAGTATGGACATTACGTTTGCGTATACGGCGGCGCAAAAGACATTTCTGCATCCCTGGCAGACGGTAACGGTATCGTGTGAGGGAGTCGAACTCGGTTATTTCGGCAAGGTGGCATATGATATTCAGGAAGAACTGAATATGCGCACGTCGGCGTTTTTGATGGAGCTTGACCTGACGAAGCTGGAACCGTGGTATGGCAGGAAGAAAACATTTGTACCGTTGCCGAGATACCCGGAAGAAAAGCGGGATCTGGCGTTTGTAATGGATAAAGAGATCACCTTCGGACAGGTGGAAGCCTGCATCCGCAGAGCCAATAAATATGTGAAGGAGATTGCGCTGTTCGATGTGTACGAAGGCGGACAGATTCCGGCAGGGAAAAAGAGCATGGCATATACCGTTACCTTTGAACCGAAGGAAGAAGCCTTCACGGGGGATGCGGTTCAGAAATTTGTGGATAAGATCTGCAGAGTATTAAAGAACGAACTGGACATTGATCTGAGGACCTGATTTTTACCGGAAGGACAAAAGCCTCTGCGGAAACGGCGCAGAGGCTTTTGCTTTGGCAGAAACCGAATCGGGAATCCTGTCTTGCGTCAGGGGGAAAGATGTCGTATTCTTATACTATAAGGGATCAAGAGGGGAACGGCATATGGTTTTCAGCAGTTTTTCATTTCTGTTTTATTTTCTGCCCGCGTTTCTGCTGGTTTATTTTCTGACGCCTGCGTCCCGGAAAAACACGGTAATATTTGCCGCCAGCCTGCTTTTTTACTATTATGGCGTAACGGAACATCCGTATTATATGATACTGATTCTGCTGTCTGTCGCCATAAACAGCGCCGCGGCGCGGAGCATGGAACGGTGTGCGGGGAAAAGGCAGCGCCGCATGTGGCTGACTGCCGCAATGGCATGGAATCTCGGCAGTCTGTTTGTATTTAAGTATCTGGATTTTCTCAGCGGCAATCTGAATCTGCTGTCCGACAAAGCGGGGCTGGGGTTCCATGTCCCGATGACACGGCTTATCCTGCCCCTCGGCATCAGTTTTTACACGTTTCAGATCAGCTCGTATCTGTTTGACGTTTACCGGAAAAAGATTCCGGCGGAGCGCTCGTTTCTGACACTGGGGACGTATCTGTGTATGTTTCCGCAGTTGATTGCCGGACCGATTGTGACATACAGTGAGATACGGGAAAAATTGCGGAGCCGGGTGCATTCGTTTCGGCATGTGGAGGACGGGCTGCGGGAGTTTACCATTGGCCTGGCATGTAAGGTGCTGCTTGCCAATCGGGTCGGCAATCTGTGGACGCAGGTGAATACGATTGGATTTGAGAGCATTTCCTGTCCGCTTGCATGGATGGGGATTGCCGCCTATTCCTTTCAGATCTATTTTGACTTTTACGGCTATTCTCTGATGGCAAAGGGGCTGGGGCGGATTATGGGATTTGCTTTTCCGGATAATTTCCGCCATCCGTATCTGGCCCGTTCCATGACAGAGTTCTGGCGGCGGTGGCATATGACGCTTGGCGGCTGGTTTCGGGAATATGTCTATATCCCGCTTGGCGGCAACAGGCATCACCCGTACCGGAATCTGTTTCTGGTGTGGATGCTGACCGGTTTGTGGCATGGAGCGAGCTGGAATTTTGTCCTGTGGGGATTCGTGCTCTTTGTGCTGATTCTGTTGGAAAAGTGCGGTCTGGGAAAGCTGTTTGATCGTCTGCCGGTTCTGGGGCATCTGTACATGCTCTTTGCCATTCCCCTGACGTGGCTTGTCTTTGCGGTTCCCGATCCGGGACAGACTGCCGTTTATCTGGGGCGGCTGGCGCCGCTGGCAGGACAGGCGGACGGCATTGTATTTCAGGGGGATTTTCTGAAATACGGAAAGGATTATTTCCTGCCTCTGGCGGCCTCGCTGCTGTGCTGTACTGGTCTGCCGGGACGGTGGTATGAGGCGAAAAAGTATACATTGCCGGCGACGCTGGCTCTGGTCGTTTTGTTTTGGGCATGTGTGTATTGTATGTATCTGGGTCTGGATGACCCGTTTCTGTATTATCAATTCTAAAGAGGAAGTTCTGCATGGGGAGAAAAAAAGGGGAACGGCATTATTACGCGCTGCTATTGGCGGCCAGCCTGTTCTGGGCGGCGGTTGTATGGGCGGCGGGACTGCTTCCGGCAGGGGAACCGGGGCGGATTGCGGATCACTGCCTGACTGCCGGTACGGTACGGGCGGCGGCGGATTTTGGAGAGGCGCAGACGCCGCTGCAGGAGACGGCGTCTGCGGTGGAGACAGACGGCGCCGCGGCGCAGGAGGCTGCGGAAGAAACGGCCGAAACGGATACCGGAGCGGAGGAACCGATTATGTATGAGGCGGCCGCTTCATACTTTGATGACGCTCTGTTTATCGGGGATTCCCGGACGGTGGGACTGCTGGAATACGGCGATCTGGGCAGCGCGGAAGTCGTTGCGGATTCCGGCATGAGTGTGTATAAAATTTTTAACCGGAAATTCGGAACCGTTTCCGGGGAAAAGAAGCTTCTGGAGACGGTTCTCTCGGAGCGGCAGTTCGGCAAGATTTATCTGATGATGGGGATTAACGAACTGGGATACGATTATGAGAATACCGTGTCAAAATACAACAAACTGTTGGAAAAACTGCGGGAACTGCAGCCGGATGCGATAATCTTTCTCGGTGCCAATCTGCATATTACGGAGGAAAAGTCGAAATCGTCTCCGGTCTATACAAATGAGAACATTGACCGCTTTAATCGGGCGCTTGCGCAGATGGCGGACGGGCAGACGCTTTTTTATCTGGATGCAAATGAGCTTTTTGACGATGAAAACGGGACACTGGCAGAGCTCTATACGAGTGACGGGGTGCATGTGCGCGGGAAATATTATCCCGAGTGGGTTGCGTGGCTTTTGCGGCATGCGAGGAAGACATCCGGTGAGAATACGAATATGTAGCGGCCTGCGGCGGCAGAATGGATACCCGCCGCAGTCGGAGGAGCGCGCAGGAGCGCTTCTTTTTAGTATACGAGATCGCTTTCCAGAGGCAGAACCTGCAGGGCAGGGAACTGGTAGGCAAGGCCGATAAGATAAAGTGTATAGGTGACGCCGTTCATGACATTGAGCGTTGTGGAATCCATGATGAGGATACGGGTATTATTGCATTCCACATAGTCATTGGCCATGATAATGGCATTGCTGTTTGCACAGGGCAGCGCTTCCGATACGGATGCGCGGTATGTGCCGCGGCGCACAGAGACGTAACCGGTCACGTCGTATTGCCCAAGATTATGGAATATACGTCCGTATTCCGTGAGGAAAACATCCACGGCGCCGCTGTTGGGAGACAGGTTTACCGCGCGCAGACAGCTCGTATTCTGATAACTGCAGGGGGTGTCAACCAGGGAAAACAGGGTGATGCCGTCCCCGTCATTGATAACCGATACGGTGTATACGCTCTGGCCGGCAAAGTTGATATAGCGCTGATATAATGTCTGGCCGGTGCGGGCGTTGGTGACGGTCACCAATGTGCTCTGGCTGCTGTTGTCCAGATAATAGGGCGTGGAATTGCCGAACTGCATGTTGTTGATAATCATGCGGCTGCCCAGACGGATATTGACGGCGGGCTGGTTGACGGCCGCGTGCAGGAAGCGTATGCTGGCGCCCTCGGAAGTGCAGGGCGGACAGACCGTCTGGCCGGGCACGATTATGACAGGGCCGTTGCCGCCGCCCGTACCGCCGGTTGGGGGTCCCCAGGAGGGCGCATCGGGCGGTACAAAGGTGAATCCCGGATCGACGGTGTCACCGGCGCTGTCGGAGGGCGGTCCCCAGGAAGGGGTGTCGGGAGAAACGGGAGCAAATCCCGGATCGCTGCGGGGAGTCGGCTGCGCCGCCGGCGCCGCATTGGAATTGCCGACTGCAGAGCAGGTGGAATTACAGTTGTTTTTATCGATATACATAAGACAGATCCTTTCTTTCACGGATGCAAATGCTATAATGTATCATATGCCGGAAATGTTTCCCCGGTGTGGGCGGAAGGCTGATATTTTGCAGAATCCGGCATACTGCGACAGAAAACCGGAAAACCGGCGGGGCGTATCGGACTTCGGAAACCGGGAGAGACTACATGTGAGAGAAAACGAGAGGAGGCAGCAATATGTGCACAGCGATAACATACCGGACGAAGGACTTTTATTTCGGACGCACACTTGACTTTGATTTTTCGTATGGGGAAGAGATTACGGTGACCCCGAGGCATTATCCGTTTCCGTTTCGGTATATGGGGAATTCGGAAAGCCATTATGCGATAATCGGCATGGCGCATGTGGAAGACGGATACCCGCTCTATTATGACGGGATGAACGAAAAGGGCCTGGGTATGGCCGGTCTGTATTTTCCGGGAAATGCGGTATACGGGAAAGCGGCGGCGCATAAGGATAATGTGGCGACATTTGAGTTGATCCCCTGGATTCTGGGACAGTGTGCATCGGTCAAAGAGGCGGGGAGGATGCTGGAAAATCTGAATCTGACAGACGATGTTTTCAGCGCAGGGCTTCCGGCGGCGCCGCTTCACTGGATGATTGCGGACCGGTGCGGCGCGGTAACGATGGAAGTCATGGCGGACGGCATGCATATTTATGAAAACCCGGTCGGAGTATTGACAAACAATCCGCCGTTTGACCGGCAGATGTTTGCCCTGAACAATTATATGCACCTTTCCCCGCGGGAGCCGGAAAACCTTTTTTGCAGCGAACTGCCGCTGCGGCCGTACAGCCGGGGAATGGGGGCTTTGGGACTGCCGGGTGATCTGTCTTCACAGTCCCGCTTTATCAGAGCGGCTTTTACAAGACTGCATGCCGTCTCCGGCGAATCGGAACCGGAAAGCGTGGGACAGTTTTTTCATATCCTCGGTTCGGTGGAGCAGCAGCGGGGATGCTGTGAGATCGGGAACGGAAAGTATGAAATGACGATTTATACGTCGTGTTGTAACGGGGACCGGGGAATCTATTACTACACAACCTACGAAAACCGTCAGATAACGGCAGTCGATCTGCATAAGACGGATCTGGAGGGCAGTTGTCTGACAAGATATGCGCTGATTCGGGAAGAACAGATTCAAATGATGCAAAAATGATGCATTGTCCGATTATAATGTGCTATAATATATAAAATTGTAAAGAAAAGGGGGAATTGACATGAAACGAAAGGTATTGAGCCTTCTGCTTGCCTGTGGCCTGCTGCTTGGCAGCAGTGTAACGGTATGCGCGGAGGAAACGCCGCCTGCGCCTGCTCCTGCACAAAATTATCAGCAGATGATGACACCGGAGATTCTGGCATCTTTTCAGGGGATAACACTGGAGTCTGACATCAGCATACTGGGAAATGCGCTGGTGCGGCGTACCGACATATGGGGAAGCCTGCAGGATGCGGACGGTGACGGAATCGACGACCGGGATCCGATCAATGGCTGCGGGTATGTCGATCTGAACTGCAACGGGTTTGACGACCGGTTTGAAATGGAACTTTTGAATGCGACAATGCAGGAATCGCCGGAAGAGGGGTATGCACTGATGCTGACACTGAATGTTCTGTTCAGCCACAGATGCAATCATGGGATTGTAGCATCGTCGTTTGAGTTTGACGAGGATGTGGGAATTGTGTCCATGCCGGATTATTATGACAAATGTCCCGAATGTACGGAAGCAATGAAGGATACGCTGGAAGCCATTCGGGGAGCGGCGGGAGGCATCAGTCTGCTGTAACCGAAAGATACGGGGAGTCCGTACAGATGAAGAAAGGGGAATGACAATGAGAAAAAGTGTATGGGGGCTGGCAATGGCGGCCGCATTGCTGCTTGGAAGCGGCCTGACGGTATGCGCGGAGGAAGCGGCGCCGGAAAGTGCACCGCAGCAGGTACAGAATTATCAGCCGATTATGACGCCGGAGATTCTGGCATCTTATGAAGTGGGTCTTGACAATATGGATGAGCATACATTTGTAAATGCATTTGTACGCCGGACGGATGTATGGGGAACACTGCAGGATGCGGACGGCGACGGGATCGACGACAGAGATCCGATCAACGGCTGCGGTTATCTGGATCTGAACTGCAATGGCTTTGACGATCGGTTTGAAATGGCGATTATCGGGGAAGTGGCGCAGAAAGACGCGGGCGCGGGTTCTGCAATGCAGACGGTATTGAACCTGTTCAGCCATAGCTGTAGACACGGCGTTATTTATTCCGAGTTTACGCTTGATACGGAATTAAATACCTACTGGTCCATGCCGGCGTACTTTTTTGAATGCCCGGAATGTGAGGATTCCCTTGATGAAATTCTCGATGACATGACGGATGCGATTGACGCGATCGAAACCATTGACAATCTGTATTTCTGATCCGGTAAAAGCGGAAAAAACGATAAGATGCCCGCTGCATTTGCGAATGCAGCGGGTATTTTTATGACAGGGGAATCATCCGCCCGCGTAACATACAGCGGAGCCGTATTTTTTATACATTTTTGTTGTTATGTATTTTAAAAAGATACACAGGCAAGTGATCGCATGTGTAATATACACCTTGTTTTGACTATAATTTTCTGTGGATAAAAGAAATTTTTGCAGAAAATGGCAAGGGAAAGCGGGGAAGTGGCTTGTTTACCGAAAAATGGAAGGAATTTTGGGACAGACTGGTGGTGAAGCACAAAAGCGGAACCGGCAGTATACGGGAAGGACTGCGTTACATAAAGACAAACGGCTTTGCCAATACGATTGTCAGACGGCGGCATTTGATTGAAATGCTTTTTCTGGTGCTGATTTTTCTCAGTGCCATCAATGCGCCGCGGGTCAGGGTAAATTATGATCTGACGGAATATCTGCCTTCTTATACGGAGTCCAAGAAGGCGATCGATCTGATGGAGCGGGAGTTCGGTTATCCGGGCACTGCCAGGATTATGATTACGGACGTTTCCGTCTATGAAGCTTACCTGTATCAACAGATGATGGAAAATGTGGACGGCGTGGACATGGTGACATGGATGGGGCAGGACGTTTACATGGGGCAGGACTTTATCGATCTGGATGCACAGAAGGACTATTACAGAGATCGCTGCGCCGTGATGGATGTCACCTTTGAACAGGGGGACAACGACGAGGCGACCAAGGAAGCCATCAGCGCGATACAGGATATTCTGGGTGAGCGGGGGCGGTATGCGGGACCTGCCGTGGAAAATAAATCGCTGGAAGAGACGCTGACGAGAGAGATTCAGATTATTATGGCGGTGGCCGTGGTGCTGATACTGCTCATCCTCTGTCTGACCACCGATTCGTGGTTTGAGCCGCTGCTTTTTCTGACTGTTATGGGCATTGCCATTATTCTGAATATGGGGAGCAATATTTTTCTGGGAACCATCTCTTTTATGAGTTCCAGTGTGTCGTCGGTTCTGCAGCTCGCCACTTCGATGGACTACTCGGTGTTTTTGCTGCATACGTTTGTGCGGCGGAATGAGGAAAAGCCGGGCAACGAAGAAAAAGCGATGGCGGGAGCGCTGAAGGAATCGGCGGTTTCTATTTTGTCAAGTGCGATGACGACGTTTGTCGGATTTATGGCGCTTCTGGCGATGCGGTTCGGCCTCGGGCGCGATGTGGGACTGGTTTTGGGAAAAAGCATTATCTGCAGTGTGGTTACGGTTTTATTCCTGATGCCGGCGCTTCTTCTGCGGTTTGGAAATCTGATCGAAAAGACGAAGCACAAAAGCATAATGCCGAAATTTCATCTGGCGTCACGAGCCGTGTTCAAGCTCCGTTACATTGTGCTGGCGCTTATGGTGATCGTTGTCGTTCCGTCCTATGTGGCGCAGAATATGAACAGCTTTACGTTCGGCAACAGTGCGCTCGGCAGAAGTGAGGGAACGAAAGTATACGATGACACGGCGGAGATTGAGGCAAAATTCGGACGCAGCAATCTGTACTTGGTTATCGTCCCCAATGAGACGCCGATTAAGGAGCGGGAACTGGCGGACGAACTGGAAGACCTGTATTATGTAAAAAGTGTAATGGGAATTGCCAATGTTCTGCCGGTCGGGATACCGGAAGACTTTGTCCCGGAAAGCATTCGCGGACAGCTTAGGACGGAGCGGTACGCCCGCATGCTGCTGTATACGAGAACCGATACGGAAAGTGAGCTGGCGTTCGAAACGTCGGATGAGATTCAGACGATCGTAAAAAAGCACTATCCCCAAAACGCCTATGTGGTGGGCAATACGCCGTCCACGCAGGACCTGAAAGAACTGATGGTGCCGGACTATGCGGTGACAAATATCCTTTCGCTGCTGGCGGTGGCGGTGGTCGTGGGAATTGCGTTTAAATCAATGCTGCTGCCGGTGCTGGTGCTGATTCCGATTACGATTGCAACTTATATGAATATGACCGTTCCCTACCTGATGGGGGAGAGTTTTATGTTTAACGGTTTTATTATTGTAAGCTGCATACAGCTGGGGGCCACGGTCGATTATTCCATTTTACTGACCAACAATTATATGTATAACAGAGAACATAATATAGAAAAGAAAGCGGCGGCTGTCGACGCATTGCAGCGCAGTATTCTGTCCATACTGACTTCCGGCACGATTCTGACGGTAGCCGGGTACGGCATTTATTTTATTTCGTCCGTCAGCGCCATTTCTTCTCTCGGTCATCTGATCGGCCGGGGCGGACTTATCAGTATGTGTATGGTAATTCTGGCGGTTCCGGCGCTTTTGACCGTATTTGACACACTTGTTTTCCGGGAAAAGGAGATTCGGGATGCGCTGAAACGCAAAGAGATCGAACGGATTCGCCGAAGAGTGGCGCTGCACAGGCAGCAGCGGCGGGAGCTGATGAAACGACTGGCGGACAGGCGGCAGCAGCGGAAGACAAAAAGGGAACTGGCAAAGCGGGACAGACAGGCGGAAGACAATGAATAGAAGGGGATGCGGAACAATGAAATGGAAACAGAGTGCGGCACTGGGAATGGCATCGGTTCTGATTTTTCATATGGCATGTGTGGATTTGCAGGCGGCACCGCCGCAGGTGCGCGTTGACGAATCGGTGTATGTGAATCTGGACTATTACGGTGCGGTGGAGGAAGTCAATATTGTAAAGGGCTGTATGCTGAACGGCAATACGTCGATTGTGGATTACGGCGATTACAATGAAGTGGTCAATATGAGTAACCGGGCAGTGCCGCAGGTCGAGGCCGGCAGGGTGACTTGGGATCTGAGCGGACAGGAAGGGGAACGCTTTTATTTTGAGTGCAAAACAGACAGACTGGCACAGGAACTTCCCTGGGATCTGGACGTTACATACCGGTTAAACGGAAAAGAATGCAGCGGGGACGAGCTGGCCGGTGCGGCCGGTATGGTGACAATGCTGGTTACCGTAGAGCCGAATCCCGCCGCACCCGAATATTACAGAAACAATATGATTCTCACGGTGGCCACGCTGGTGGATATGGATAAGGATAACTATTCGCTGGAAGCGCCCGGCTCGCAGCTTCAGACGCTGGGCACGAAAAAGGCGGTCCTCTTTATGGCGCTGCCGGGGGAGAGCGGAACGTTCCGCATTGACATCGGGACGGAGAACTTTGAGAGCACGGGGCTGATGTTTATGATGGTTCCGGCCACACTTTCCTCCCTGGACCGCATGGCAGACATCCGGGAAGTCAAGGATAAAGTGCGGGACTCCATGGACGCTATGAGTGACAGCGCGGATGTGATACTGGATCATCTCTCGGACATGAAAGGCAGTCTGGAGGAGACGCAGAGAGGCATCCGCAAGGCACAGGAGGCAAAAGCCACATTTGACGCGGGGGAGGGGCAGGTGAAATCCGATGTGGATGCCGCCATCGATTCCCTGGACGGCATAAAAAACAGCCTCACGCTTTTGTCCGCGCAGACGGTGATTGAAAAGGCCGATTATATCGATGCCATGGAACGGCTGGAAACAATCCGGCACAGCGTTTACGAGATGGACGAATATCTGAAGGATATGGAGGACGCTTCCAAAGACTTACAGGATTCCATGGAAAAACTGCGGCGGACGATGAAAAACGGCGCCGGAGATACCGAGGAAGAGATTGCGGAGACGATTGACACGCTGAAAAAGATATATGGGCAGACCGGCGATCCCGCCGATCTGGGCAATCTGCAGGTGGGAGCGGAGGTCGGTTATCTTGCGGAGTTTGCCGGTGCGCTGACCAAATCGGCGGTTCCTGTGCTGGAAGATACGGAAGGCGTTGTACATGAAGTGGAAAACCTGACAAATAAGGCCAGCGAAGTGCTGAATGAAAGTTATACACTGGGCGGCCATATGACGCAGGACTATAAGGAACATGTACTGATGCTTCTGGATGAAACGCAGATGTTTCTGGACAGCGCAGGCAGCAGTGTGACGGCAACCCAGATGGCGCTGCGCAGCATGCGCACGCTGCTGGATGCCACAGAGACAAGTCTGGACGCGGCCATTGACGCCAGCCTGAGCGGGATGATCGGCATTTTAGACAGCGGTATCGGCATTGCCGGCGGCAGCGAGGTGTTCCGGGATGCCAAAGATACCATGAAAGAAGCGGTGGACGACGAACTGGATGAAATCGAGGATGAGAGCAATATTCTCAATATCGATACGGAGGAGGCATTTCCTTCCTTTACCTCCGATCGGAACGCCGCACCGGACAGTATCCAGATTATCATGCGTACGGCGGAGATCAGCCCGGATGACGACGATGTGGACAATACGGTGGATCTCGAGCGGGCGCCGGAGGACATTGGCGTGTGGGGAAGACTGAAGGCGGTGTTTGTGAAGATATACCACTGGTTTGTGAAAGAATAAGAGACAGAGACGGCGCCGGAGCGGGTGGAGAACAGTCCACGCAAAGCTCCGGCGCCTTGTAATGCAGCGGTTTTTACTTTTTCAGTTCCTTCTGAAATGCTTTTATATCGTTTGCGATCTCTCCGCTCAGCAGCAGCATACAGATCAGGTTGGGGATTGCCATCAATGCGTTTGCAATATCCGAGAGATTCCATACAAGATCAAGGGTGGCAACGGAGCCGATAAACACGACAAGCGAGAATGCGATCCGGTATACCATATTGAATTTATGCGTTCCGAGCAGATATTCATAGGCTTTTTCGCCGTGATATTCCCATCCGAGAATGGTGGAAAAGGCGAACAGGGTAATACCGATGCTGACGAGCCAGCCGCCCGCAGGGCCGAGTACCGTACCGAAAGCGGCGATTGTCAGGGAAGCTCCCTCATATAATTGACCGGTAGCCGGATTGACTTGCCCCAGAACGCCGGAGGATGCAATGGCGAGGCCGGTCATCGTACATACGACGATGGTATCCCAGAACGTTCCGGTCATATTGATATAAGCCTGACGGACCGGGCTGTCGGTCGTTGCGGCAGCGGCCGTGATGGCGGCGGAACCCATACCGGCTTCATTGGAGAATACGCCGCGGGCCACACCGAAACGCATGGCGCTCATCATGGAGGCCGTAATCGTTCCGCAGAGGCCGCCGCCGATGGCCTTTGTGCTGAATGCCATGCGGAAAATCATAGCCACGCCGGCCGGAATATTGGAGATATTACCTGCGATAACGATCAATGCCGCGATCACATAAAAGACTGCCATAATCGGTACGACAACCTGCGATACGCGGGAAATGGACTTGATCCCACCGACGATAATCAGCAGGGAAACAACCGTGAGAATTATGCCGATGATCCAGTTCGGAGCAGCGAAGGTTTCATTTAAAGCGCTGGTAATGGAATTGGCCTGCGTCATATTGCCGATACCAAAGGAGGCGACAACGGCGAACAGGGCGAAGAGCCATCCGAGAACGCTGCCGAGCGCTTTATTTTTCAGCGCTTTCTTCATTGTGTACATCGGGCCGCCGGACATTTCGCCTTCGGCGTTGACCTCGCGGTATTTGATGGCCAGCATACATTCGCTGAATTTGGATGTCAGACCGAAACAGGCGGAAATCCACATCCAGACAAGGGCGCCCGGACCGCCGGATACCATGGCGGTGGCCACACCCACGATATTTCCGGTACCGATGGTCGCCGCCAGCGCGGTTGTCAGTGCCGAGAACGGGGAGATGTCCCCCTTCCCGCTTTTTTTGCGGGCTTCCTTGCTCAACGTGCTTTTTAAGGCATATCCCAGATTGCGCCAGGGCAGAAATCCGGTGCGGATTGTCAGAAAAATGCCGGTTCCCACCAGCAGAATCAACATGACGGGGCCCCAGACAAAAGTGTCAACAGCCGAGACTGCATTTGAAAATGTTTCCATAACAGGTTCCTCCCATAGTAATAGTGGCCGGTAATGATGGCCGTACAAAAAAAAGGCATAATACACGCAATGCGTTATTACGTCCTTTGTAACAAATTGATTTTAATATAGTAAAGTGCAAAAGTCAATATAAATTATAAAATTTCTGTAAAAAACCCCGGAAAAGGGAGGATGCCAGGTAAATAAATTACCTGGCATTATTATGAAAAAGCTATTTATAAAGTAATGTTAGTTGGCGTTTTGAAATGTGTGTTGCTGTATCTTATGTTTTATAGTATAAGATATGAATTTGGATAAAAAATGTTATGCGAATTAAGTTTCTTTAAATGAAATGTAAATAAAATATGAACGCACAACTGTTCCCGCTATTGTTTCTCCGGTTCGGGATATTCCACACCGAAGCAATCAACGGTAATGCTGCGGATCATCTGCTGCCGAAGCGGCCGGTCCGAAGCGTCGGTTTCGGATTCGGCAATACGGTCCACGGCCTCCATGCCTTCCGTAACTTTACCGAATGCGGCATATGAGCCGTCCAGATGCGGCGCCTTTCTGTGCATAATAAAGAATTGGCTGCCGGCGGAATCGGGGAGAAAGCTTCTCGCCATGGAGAGAACGCCGGGCGTATGTTTGAGATCGTTCGCAAAGCCGTTCTGGGAAAATTCCCCTTTGATGCCATAGCCCGGGCCGCCTGTGCCATTGCCGTCCGGATCGCCGCCCTGGATCATAAAACCTTTGATAACACGGTGAAAAATCAGGCCGTCATAAAATTTTTTTTCGACAAGACTGATAAAATTTCGTACCGTATTGGGCGCGGTTTCGGGATAGAGCTCGGCTTTTATGACATCGCCGTTTTCCATAGTAATTGTGATAACAGGATTTTTCATAATGGATTCTTTCCTTTCTGCAATAATTGGTTTACGATATTCATTGGCAATACTGATAAAAGATACTATAGTGTATTGTAAAGGAAAAATGATATTTCGTAAAGGACTGTTATGGTAAAGGGAATTGTGATTGACTGCGGCGCGGATAGCGGCACACTGTATCTGACGGATGATCTGGCTTTTTTGCGCATGCTGCGGGCGAACGGAGAAAAGGCGGCGGCCGTCTTAACGGAGGAAAACCGGGATGCGGATTTTTCCGGTATCCCATATGCCGTGGAACGGCCGGAAGAAATGGAGCCGGATGACCTGGAACGGCTGTACCGGCGTCTGGCCGGGCTGCCATGGAATATTCTGGAGACGGAACGGTGTCGACTGCGGGAGATGACCGTTGCGGATGTGGACAGGCTCTATGAAATTTATGCCGATGATTCGATCACGCGGTTTATGGAAAACCTTTTTGAAAGCCGGGAGGAGGAACGGCGGTATGCGGCGGACTACCGCAGATGTGTTTATGAGTTTTACGGATATGGAATCTGGATAGTGGAAGAGAAGGCCACCGGTACGGTGATCGGACGCGCCGGACTGGAACCCGGAGAGCGCGGGGTTGAACTGGGATATGTGATTGCCCGGCCCTGGCAGGGACAGGGGATTGCGTCCGAGGTATGCCGGGCGGTTCTGGCATTTGCCGAGCGGGAGATTGACTGCAGACGGGTTATATCCAGAGTGCAGTCACAGAATGACGCTTCCGTGGCACTGCTGAAAAAGCTTGGCTTTCGCCTGACTGCGGAAACGGATCCGTCCGGCATGGCTGTCTATGAATATGTTGTAAAAGGAACCGATTGTGAGGGACATCAGGCGGGGAATATTTGCTGACGCGACAAAAAAAGCGCTCCGGCCGTACATGGGCCGGAGCGCTGCGCGCAGTGTTACCGCATGTTATATAACGGTCAGACTACGGCAAGCATTTCCGAAATCGTCAGATCGTCACGTTTACTCAGATCAAAAAACTCGTTTCCGCACTGAACGATGGGACGGCCCAGACGGCCGCGGTTGATAAATACAACATATCCCACGGAGCCGTTGCTCAGACGCACAGGACAGTTGAGATACGTGTTGGCGGTATTTTCCTGAAAGAGCAGAATCGCACGGGTATCGAATTTGCTCAACCCGTCATTTTCGAAATGCTCGATCACGGCGAACGGTGTCAATGCTTTTCGGTATGGCCGGTCGGATGTCATGGCGTCGTAAATATCGCAGATTGTCACCAACTTGGCAAAACGGTCAATCTCTTTGTCTTTCAGTCCCCGCGGATAACCGCTGCCGTCACATTTCTCGTGATGCATCAGCGCCGCCAGGCGTACGGTTTCGTCGACACCGTATTCTTCCAACATTTGGTAGCCTTTCTCGGGATGGGTATTGACAATCTTACGCTCCTCCGGTGTCAGCGGACCGGGCTTTTGAATGATTTCATCCGGTATGGCAAGCTGTCCCATATCGTGAAACAGACCGCAGGCAGCGGCCATACGGCAGTCATCTTCGCTGTATTCCAGCCATTGCGCCAGCATCTTACACAGAAGCGATGTATTGATACAGTGAGAGTAGACACTGTTATCGTATTCTTTCATATATAAAAGCATTTCCAGTACGCTGATATTTTGCCGCTTGGGATGCAGCAGCGAAAGCGTCTGGTTTAAAATGGTATCGACATTGAGATCTGTATTTTTGGCAACCAGATTGTTGACTGCAACCTGAAAATAATTCAGCCCTTCGCCGTAGGTCTTTTTATACTCTTTGATTTCCTGGATGCGTGCTTCGCGGACAGGCTCCGGGAGATTGGATGTAAAACCGGGAATGCCGCTTCCCCGCAGATCATTCACGACTGATTTTTTATCGACAGATTCAGACGCGCCCGCCCCCTCGGGTATGTCATCTTCAATATAGACGGTACGAATGGAAAAAACCCCCATCAACTGCAGTTTGAGGGGCGTCAATTTGGTTCCCTTGGGAACCAGCAACTGCTGCCCGTTCATGGCATAAATGTCTTCAGCCGTTGTCATGCCGGGCTTTAATTGCTCGTAAGCAATTTGTTTCATAAAAATACCTCTCTTTTCCTGTCAAAACGTAAGACATAGCTATACAAACTATACTATTATTATAAAACTTTTCGTATAGTTCGTCAACTGCGACTGGACAATGGAAGCATTTTGGAATATGATTAGGAAATAGCATTGCTATAAAATCAGAAATTCGTTTGTTTTAATGAGGGGGAACCAATATGCTGGCCGGTCATTATCAGTCAATGCTGCAGGGGAAATCGGTAATTCGCGAACTGTCGGAGTTTGCCACGGCGCGGGGGAAAGAGATCGGATATGAAAATGTTTTTGATTTCAGTCTGGGAAACCCGTCGGTTCCGGCGCCGGAGGCCGTAACACGGACGATGGTGCGTCTGCTGCAGGAGGGTGATCCCATGGCGGTCCATGGCTATAGTCCCTCGCTTGGCATTGCCGCGGTGCGGGAAAAGGTGGCGGCTTCTCTGCGGAAACGGTTCGGCATGCCCTATGAGGCGGGGCATATTTTCATGACTTCCGGCGCGGCTGGCGCGATTGCGCATGCGCTGCGTGCGGTGACGGAACCCGGTGACGAAGTGCTGACGTTTGCGCCCTGTTTTTCGGAATATGTTCCTTATGTGAACGGAACAGGAGCCGTATTGAAGATGGTGCCTGCGGATACGGAAACGTTTCAGATTCATTTTCCGCTGCTGGAAGAAATGCTTTCCCGGAATGTCGCTGCCGTATTGATTAATACACCGAATAATCCTTCCGGCGTTGTGTATTCCGCACAGACGCTGCGGAAGCTGGCAGATCTGCTGGAGAGGAAGTCGGCGGAATACGGCCATACGATTTATCTGATCTCGGACGAGCCGTATCGTGAGATTGTGTTTGCGGGCGTGGATGCGCCGTTTGTGTCTGCATTTTACGCCGATACGTTGATGTGTTACTCTTTTTCCAAATCGCTTTCGCTGCCGGGGGAGCGGATCGGCTATGTGGCGGTCAGCCCGGCATGTGAGACGGGAAAAACGATCATCCAGATGTGCGGGCAGATTTCGCGGGAGACGGGACATAACTGTCCGGCATCGCTCATACAGCTTGCGGTGGCGGAGCATCTTGATCTGACGTCGGATACGGCGGTGTATGAAACCAATAAAAATATCTTATATCGGGAATTGAAAGCGCTTGGATTCACTTGTGTGGAACCGGGCGGTACATTTTATATTTTCCCCAGGGCGCCGGAGGAAGACGCCGCTGCATTTTGCAGAAAAGGCAGGGACTATGATCTGATTATGGTGCCGGGGGACGGCTTTGGCTGTCCCGGATATTTCCGGATGGCGTATTGTATCGATACGGAAAAAGTAGAGCGCTCTCTGCCTGCACTGCGCAGGTTTATGGCGGAATGCTATCCCGGCCGGTAACGGTTAGAAAGAAGGAGCTTATGTATCAGGCAGGGCTGATTTTGGAAGGCGGCGGCATGAAGGGGATGTATACATGCGGTGTGCTGGAATTTTTTATGGAAAAGGGGCTGTGGTTTTCGGACTGCTATGGCGTATCGGCAGGCGCCTGCCATCTGTGCAGCTATCTGTCCGGGCAGAAAAAGCGGGCGTTCCATGTGGCTGTGGACTATCTGCAATGCCGGGATTACTGCAGTGCAAGAAGCCTTTTGCTAACCGGCAATCTGTTCCATGAGGACCTTTGCTACGATCTGATCCCCAACTGGCTCAATCCCTATGATTATGCGGCGTTTGACCGCTATGAGGGAAAGGCGTGGGCCGTTGTTACCAATATCGTCACCGGCAGACCGGAGTATCTGCCTTTGCGGGATATGAAGCGGGACATTAAGGCGGTGCAGGCATCCAGCTCGCTGCCGCTTGTGTCGAGAAATGTCAAAATCGGAAACAATCTGTATCTGGACGGTTCTCTTGCGGATTCCATACCGATCCGGCGGTCCGTTCAGGACGGCAACCGGAAAAATGTGGTGGTCCTGACCAAAGAGGTGGGATACCGGAAGGAGAAATCGTCCGCGCTCGGGTTGATTCGGGCAGCATACCTGCGCTATCCGCAGGTATATGAACTGATGAAAAACAGACATATTTCCTATAATAAAACATTAGACTATTTAGAAGAGCAGGAGAGAGAAGGCAGAGCCTTTGTAATCAGGCCGCAGACGCCAAGCGGCGTAAAACGGATTGAAAAAGACCGGGATAAGCTGACGGCGTTATATGAGCAGGGCTACCGGGAGGCGGCGGCAAATTATGAGGCGCTGCTGGATTATCTGGCACAGCCATAAGGAGGAATTGCTTGGATGGAATTGTTAAAAGCTGTATTATTCGGCATTGTAGAAGGGATTACGGAGTGGCTTCCTATCAGCAGTACCGGACATATGATACTTTTGGAAGAATTTGTGCAGTTGGATGTGACGCCGGAATTCTGGTCTATGTTTCTGGTGGTAATCCAGCTCGGAGCGATTATGGCGGTGGTGATTCTGTACTGGGACCGGATCTTTCCCTTCCGCTTCGGCGGCGGCAGACTGATCCGCGGGGATGTCTTCTCGATGTGGGGCAAGGTGGCCGTGGGATGTATCCCGGCTGTGGTGATCGGGCTGCCGTTTGACGATCTGTTCGAAGAACTCTTCTATAATTATTGGTCGATTGCGATTGCCCTGATCGTGTTCGGGGTAGCTTTTCTTGTGATCGAAAACAGGAAACGGAAGCCGAAAATGCGCAATATCAGTCAGATTACACTGCCGGTGGCCTTTGTGATCGGTATTTTCCAGTTGATCGCCGGCATTTTCCCCGGGACATCGCGTTCCGGATCGACGATTGTCGGCGCGCTGCTTCTGGGCGTGTCCCGGACAGCGGCGGCAGAATTTACGTTCTTTATGGCGATTCCGGTGATGTTCGGTGCAAGTCTCTTAAAGATCGTAAAGTTTGTGCTGGAAGGCGCCACTGTCAGCGGTATGGAGTGGGCGATCCTGGGCGTGGGCTGCGCCGTGGCTTTTCTGGTATCGGTTTTTGTGATTCGGTTTCTGATGGGATATATTAAAAAGCATAATTTTAAGGTATTTGCCTGGTATCGGATCGCGCTGGGGGCGTTGGTTCTGGCCTATTTTATGCTGACGGCACAAAAGATTTGATTTATTTCCGAAAAAGGTGTTGACAGGTTGGGACAGACTCTTTATAATAATATCAGTAATCGTTACTGAAATTAACAGACAGAGATTGTAAATATAATAACAGGAGGAAAAAGAAATGAAATTTGTATGTCAGGTATGTGGCTATGTGCATGAAGGGGATGCGGCTCCGGAGAAATGCCCGGTTTGTAATGCGCCTGCAGGGAAATTTACCGCACAGAGCGGCGAAATGGAATGGGCTGCAGAACATGTTGTAGGCGTGGCACAGGGTGTCAGCGAAGACATTCTGGCTGATCTGCGCGCGAATTTTAACGGTGAGTGTTCCGAAGTTGGTATGTATCTTGCGATGGCAAGAGTTGCACACAGAGAAGGTTATCCCGAAATCGGTCTGTATTGGGAAAAGGCTGCATGGGAAGAAGCAGAGCACGCTGCAAAGTTTGCGGAACTGTTGGGTGAAGTTGTTACCGATTCCACAAAGAAAAATCTGGAGATGCGTGTAGAGGCGGAGAACGGCGCTACGGCCGGCAAATTTGATCTGGCGAAGAGAGCAAAAGCCGCAAATCTTGACGCAATCCATGATACCGTTCATGAGATGGCAAGAGACGAGGCTCGTCATGGCAAGGCATTTAAGGGCCTGCTGGAGAGATACTTCGGTTAAGAATAAAGAAAAGGGTGTATGGTGAAAGCACATACACCCTTTTTTCAGCAGGGGGATATTTTATGTTACATGAAATGCGGATGAAATCCATTCTGAATGTACTGCCGCTTTCCTTAGTGATGGTTGCAATGAGCGCGGCCGGTTTTTTGTTCTGCAAAGTGGACGACGATATTGTCGGGCAGTATGTGATGTGGGGTGTTTTGGGACTTTTGGGTGCAATGGGCGTGTTCTTTGTGATTCGGGCGGTGGCGGGCGGCTATCAGACACGCGTGATTAAGAAGCTGAAAGACGAGGGCGGTACGGCGCTGCAGGCTGCAGAAGAAGATTACCGGAGAGCCAGGGAAGTGTGTGCCGGCGTCAAAGCGGGGCGCACCTGGCTGTTTTGTATGCGAGGTGCATTTTCACAGATTTTCCGGCTGGATCAGATTGCCTGGGCTTATGTACATATGACAGAGAAGCGGCGAAACGGTTTTGCCATAAGCAAAACATATCGTGTGAGAGTACATATGCTGAACCGGACAGAGGAAGAGATCGAATGTAAAGATGAGAATATGTGTCAGGTGATTCTGAAGTATCTGAACGATACACTTGCCGGTGTGTTTATCGGCTATTCCAAAGAGCTGATGCAGCTGTATCAGAGCGGAAATGATGATTTTATGCGTCTGCGCAGGGAAAAAGAGGCGCGGAGCGGAGAATCGCAGGCCGCCGAAGAGGCATGATGGCAGGACAACCGTGCGGTGAGGGCAGCCCTTATATGGGCTGCTTTTTTGTTATACGGTATTGGCAAATCGATGGAACGGCATTTTTTACACATATTTTACATAACTCCCAACAATATTTTACACAATATAACTATAATCATATTTGACACGAAGACAAAATATATATTTGTAGAATGCGGGAAAACGGAACCGGGACATCCTCTGCGACAGACGGATTACGGGCGGCTTTCCCGGGGAGAAAAAAATGACACTGAATGATTTGGGAATGCTGTTTCAGTTTATCGGCGGGCTCGGGCTGTTTTTATACGGCATGCATATTATGGCGGACGGGCTGCAGAAATCTGCCGGGGACAGAGTAAAATCACTGATGGGATTTTTGACGAGAAACCGATTGGTGGCAGTGACAGTCGGAGCGGGAATCACGGCTCTGATCCAGAGCAGTTCTGCCACAACGGTTATGGTGGTGGGATTTGTCAATGCGGGAATGCTGACGCTGACGCAGGCGGTCGGCGTAATTATGGGCGCGAATATCGGGACAACCATTACCGCCTGGATTGTTTCCCTGAGCGAGTGGGGCAGTCTGCTGAAACCGGAATTTTTTGCACCGCTTGTGGTGGGAGCGGGGGCTTTTCTGCTGCTCTTTGCCGGAAATGAAAGAAGGAAAAAAGCGGGAGAGATCATGACGGGGTTTGGTATCCTTTTTATCGGTCTGAGTTTTATGTCCGATGCCATTACGCCGTACAGGGATGCTCAGATTTTTTCGGATGCCTTTCGCGTGCTGGGGAAAAATCCGCTGCTGGCGGTTGTTACCGGCGCTGTCGTGACGGCAATTATTCAGAGTTCGTCGGCGTCGGTGGGTATTTTACAGACGCTGGCCATGAACGGTGTGGTAAACTGGCAGTCGGCGGTTTTTATTATGCTGGGACAAAATATCGGTACATGTGTGACGGCCCTTTTATCCGGCGCCGGCGCCGGCAAGAATGCAAAACGCGCTTCGGTGATTCACCTTCTTTTTAATGTGATCGGCAGCCTGTGGGTCGGCGTTGCGATGTTTGTTTTCTTCCGCTTTCAGGGAGACATGGCGGCCCGGTCGATCGGGAGCGTGGAAATCTCTCTCTTTCATACATTCTTTAATATCGCCAATACCCTGGTTATGTTCCCTTTTGCGAACGCACTTGTGCGGATTGCCGAGATTATGATTACCGACGACAGCCGGCAGGAAACGGACGAGAACGGCATAGTGGATCAAATGGGGCGTAAACTTGACCGGAGAATTCTGAATAATCCGGCGCTGGCGATAGAGACTGCGGTGGGAGAGGTGGTCGGCATCGGAATTCTGGCGCGGGATAATATGAAAACGGCAATGGGGGCACTGCTGGAAAATGACAAAGAGCAGATCCGGCAGGTATTGCAGATGGAGAAAAACATCAACCGGCTCGTGACGATGCTGACGTCGTTTCTCGTGGAAGTGGATAATTTATCTCTGACAGAGACGCAGCATTTGATGATAAAGAACCTCTTTTATACAATAAGCGATATGGAGCGGATCGGAGATCACAGTGAAAATATTGCGGAGCTTGCGGAAACGAAGCGGAAGGATAAAATCCGGTTTTCGGAAAAAGGTTATAAGGACATGGAAAAGATGTATGATATGACACTGCATACGCTGGAGGCCGCGCTGGAAGCAAGGGAACTGGGCAGTCCGGAAGCGGTCCGGCGGACGGAAAGCACGGAGAAAATGGTCGATAAGCTGGAGCGGGATCTGCGGGACAAACATATTCAGCGCCTTTCGAAAGGAAAGTGCAGCCCGGAAAGCGGCATTATTTTTCTCGACGTGCTGAGCAATCTGGAACGCATTGCGGACCATGCGGATAATATCGCGGGATATGTTGCGGCGGAGCGGCGAAACTGAGGGGGGATGATTTCCCCTCCCATGCCGGAAAGTGATTGCCTTGTCGCAACTTTTTCGGTGTCTGCCTTGTGATTTCGCCCCTTCCTTGACAATCCCGGTGTACTTTGCTATACTGCTCTAAGCATCTGGGTACTACATAAAGGAGCTGTAAATCAACGCAGGGGAATCAATCCCGGAGGAGATAGTTATGAAAGAGACAAAGAAAACAACGAAGACAACCGCGAAAGCAAAAAGCGAGCCCGTCAGGGAAACGGTGAAAGCGGAAGCGACAAAAGTAGAAAATGCTGTCAAGAGCGCTGCGGAAAAGGCAAAACCGGCGGTGAAGGCAGCAGCAGAGAAAGCAAAACCGGTCGTGAAGGCGGCGAAGGAGAAAGTGGAAAAAGCAGTTTCCGCCAAGAAAACCGCGGCAGAGAAAATCACGGTACAGTTCGGCGGTAAGTCTTATTCCACCGATGAACTCGTGAAGATTGCCAAGGATGTGTGGAAGTACGATCTGGAGAAGGACGAGAACGATTTTAAATCCGTGGAATTGTTTGTGAAACCGGAAGAAAGCATGGTGTATTATGTAATTAACGAAGATGTGCTCGGAAGTTTCGCCATCTGATATACGGACACAGAGAAAGAAGACGCTGTACGTCACCGGGGAACCGGTTTCGCGCAACGTCTTTTGTTATGCCGTGAATTCTGCGGCGGCCGGGAAGCGTGCCGCTTTAAGACAAATCAAGTTTTTCTGCCGTATATTCTTCATGGTAAGAATCTGTCACCAGATCTTTGATATGAGAAGTGCGGTAGGAGGCGGCAATGATTTTCCCGGAGTCCAGGGATAAATCATATGTTCCGTCCGCCCGTCGGATCAGGTTGGTAAACTGCACCACAACTTTTGCATCGCAGCCGACACCGTCCGCCTGAGATAATCTGACGGTATAGACCAGTTTGATGTCGTTATTGTGTGACTGCGCCTCGAAATACTCGGGTTTGAGCACATTCAGGTAAGCGGAGAGGAGACGCGGATTACTCCATACAAAGGTATTCTTGCCGTTGACCCAGATCGGCATCAGGTTTGCCTCACTGAAAATCCGGAGTCCGTATTCATTGGCATCTCCGAAGAGCGTGGCGGCCGTTTCATTCAGCGTTTGGATCAGATCAGCGGAGAGTTCGGAAGCGTCGCGAAGATAACAGTCCGTGTTTTCCACGGTGTACATCCGGCTGCATTCTTCCTCGGACAATGATACGGCATATTCATGCGCAATGGCATCCTCCTCGGAAAAGGAGGCGTTGATCCGAACGGTATCGCCGGCATCGTAAAATGTCTTTGGCTCCGCGATCTCATAGATGACGGTCTGCAGAAACGGGTCGTCGCTTTCATTGGTAACGGTCAGAGTGAGTTCCGGCGCAATTCCTTCATAATCAATATGTACACCGCTGAAAATATCGTCGGCCGAGAGCTCTTTTCCTTCCGGGAGGCCGTTGACTTCGATCTGGAAGCTGTCCTCCTGGATGCGGAGTTTTTGCTGCTTTGCCTGCTCCGGATCATAGATAATGCAGACATCCAGGTGATCGCCGTTTTTCAGACTGCCGTTTTCGGAAAGCAGATTAATCTGCGCATCTTCCCAGAACGTCTCATATTCTTCGGTTTCCCGGATGGAAAGGGAAGCGGTTCCCCTGGTGTCATAACCGGAATAGGTGACAGCCACATAATCTTCCGGGTTCAGTTTGTCAAAACTGAAGTACCAGACTCCGAAACCGATAACGGCAAACAGGAAAGCGGCGGCTGTCGGCAGAAAAATGTTCAGAAATCCGTTCCGCCTGCCGCGCCGCTGCCTTCTGCGGGCCCTGCGTGCGGCGTTATAGGTTTTGCGTGCAGCGGCGTCGGCTCTGCGTGATGTGGCGCGGGCGGTTTTACGCGCTGCTTTTTTGGCTCTTGCATTTATATTACGCGGCGGTTTTGGGTGTTGTTTCCGGCGGTTCTTATTTTGACGGGCAGCGGGTTTTCGTCTGCCGGCCTGCCCTGCTATGGATTTGCCTCCGGCCTTTATTTTCCGCTTCGTTCTGTTTTTTTGCGTGGAAATGTCCGGCGTTTTTCGTTTTATGCTTGATTTCATAATGATACAATCCTTCTGTTATGATAACCTGCGATAAATAGTGCAAAAATAAGTATATGGTTTCCGACATAATTTTGCAATTACTTTTTAATTTTTTCTTAAAATTTTTATTTAGAATATTTTTATAAATTATTTTTGGAAAAAGAATTGACAATAAATAGGGTAAGTGCTATTTTAGGTACAGAAGATATTAGCACTCAAGATAGACGAGTGCTAATAATGAAAGGGAGTGGTGGAGCTGCAGCTGGATGAGAGAAAACTGAAAATATTGCAGGCCATCATTCACAATTATCTGGAGACGGGCGAGCCGGTAGGCAGCCGGACGATTTCCAAGTATACCGATCTGCATTTGAGTTCCGCCACGATTCGCAATGAGATGGCGGATCTGGAGGAACTGGGGTATATCCTGCAGCCGCATACATCCGCGGGCAGAATTCCCTCCGATAAGGGATACCGTCTGTATGTGGATAATATGATGCAGGAAAAGGAAAAAGAAGTGGAAGAGATCAAGGGCATGCTGCTGGAGCGGGAAGACAGGATGGAGCAGCTTTTGAAGCAGGTGGCAAAGCTTCTGGCGGTCAGCACCAATTATGCGACAATGATCTCTGCACCGCAGACCAGAAAGAATAAGCTGAAATTTATCCAGCTTTCCAAGATGGACACCCATCAGCTTCTGGCGGTTATTGTGATTGAGGGCAATGTAATCAAAAACAATATGCTGCGCATGGAGGAAGAGCTGGACGACGAAACGATTCTAAAGCTGAATATCCTTCTGAACACGCATTTAAACGGATTGTCAGCGGAAGAAATTAATCTCAATATGATTTCCGCGATGAAACGGCAGGCCGGCATTCACAGCGATATTGTGAGTGAAGTGATCGATGCGGTGGCGGATGCGATCAGGGCGGATGAAGATCTGGAGATTTATACGAGCGGTACAAACAATATTTTCCGTTATCCGGAACTGGCGGATAACCGCAAGGCAAGTGAACTGATTAATACATTTGAAGAAAAACAGATGTTGACCGAACTTGTCAGAGATACCCTCGCGGATGAAAGCAATACGGGGATACAGGTTTATATCGGGGAAGAGACGCCGATCAGGACGATGAAGGACTGCAGCATCGTCACCGCCACATATGAATTGGAAGAAGGGATGCGGGGAACGATTGGTATCATAGGGCCGACCCGTATGGATTACGACAAGGTGGTGGATACGCTGAAAACGCTGATGCATCAGCTTGATGTTTTATATAAGAAGCAGTGATCGGAAAAGGAAGCAGGAGGGAAGCAGGGACGTGGCAGAAGAAAAGAGACAGGAACTTGAGCAGGAACAGGAGTTGAAGCAGGCATCCGGGACGACATCGGAGGAAGCGAATGACCAGGCTGCGGAAACGATGGCAGAAGAAGCGGGTTCCGGTGAAGCGGAACATGTTGCGGAAGATACGGAGCCGGTGAAAGAAGACGCCAGAGCGGCCAGAAAAAGGGCCAAAGCGGAAAAAAAGGATAAATATAAGCAAAAGATCGAAGAACTGGAAGACCGGGTAAAGCGGCAGATGGCGGAATTTGAAAATTTCCGCAAGCGGACAGACCGGGAAAAGACGCAGATGTTCGAAACCGGCGCCAAGAGCGTGATTGAAAAAATTCTTCCTGTTGTGGATAACTTTGAACGGGGGCTGCAGGCAGCCGGACCCGAAGGCGAAAGCGATGCCTTTATGGAAGGCATGCATATGGTATACAAACAACTGATGACCGAACTGGAAAATATCGGCGTCAAGCCGATCGAAGCAATCGGAACGGAATTCAATCCGGATTTTCACAATGCGGTGATGCAGGTGGAGAGTGAGGAATACGAATCCGGGATTGTGGCACAGGAATTACAGAAAGGCTATCTGTATCGTGATACCGTTGTAAGGCACAGTATGGTGGCCGTTGTACAGTAACCGATGGATATACAGATTTTTTAATTATATAGGAGGGCTTGATTATGAGCAAAATAATAGGGATTGACCTTGGAACAACGAATAGCTGCGTGGCAGTTATGGAAGGCGGGAAACCGACCGTTATCGCAAATACAGAGGGTGCGAGAACAACTCCGTCCGTAGTGGCATTTACGAAAACAGGTGAAAGATTGGTGGGAGAGCCGGCAAAACGGCAGGCTGTTACCAATGCGGAGAAGACGATTTCTTCTATTAAAAGAGATATGGGCAGCGACCACGGCAGAACGATCGACGAGAAGAAATATTCACCGCAGCAGATTTCTGCCATGATTCTGCAGAAGTTGAAAGCGGATGCGGAGAGTTATCTGGGTGAGAAGGTGACGGAAGCGGTGATTACCGTGCCGGCATACTTCAACGACGCACAGCGGCAGGCAACCAAGGACGCGGGCAAGATCGCGGGACTGGACGTAAAGCGTATTATCAATGAGCCTACGGCTGCGGCGCTTGCATACGGCCTGGACAATGAAAAAGAACAGAAAATCATGGTTTATGACCTGGGCGGCGGTACGTTCGACGTATCCATTATCGAGATTGCGGACGGTGTTATTGCGGTTATGGCGACAAACGGAAATAACCGTCTGGGCGGCGATGACTTTGACCAGAAGATTACGGACTATATGCTGGCCGAGTTTAAGAAAAACGAAGGCATTGACCTGTCCAAAGACAAGATGGCGCTTCAGAGACTGAGAGAAGCGGCAGAGAAGGCGAAGAAGGAGCTTTCCAGCGCGACGACGACAAATATCAACCTGCCGTTCATCACTGCAACACCAGAAGGACCGAAGCATTTTGATATGAACCTGACAAGGGCGAAATTTGACGAACTGACACATGATCTTGTGGAACTGACAGCGATTCCGGTACAGAATGCGCTGAAAGATGCGGGCATTACCGCGTCCGAGTTGGGAAAGGTGCTGCTGGTAGGCGGT
>CAJUCC010000039.1 GCA_910585205.1 uncultured Lachnospiraceae bacterium | reverse complement strand
TGCCTATGTCACATACAACCATGTTCGTCCGCACAGCTATAATGGATACCGTACACCTTATCAGGTACGGACTGCTTCATAACTTGGAAACTAATTTTATTAGCCATAAGCGTTACAAAAATGCTTGACCACTACACACTACAACCACTACAATCACAACAGTTTGACCAGAACACGGAAAAGCCGGATCTGACAACGACAACGGCTGTCCGCATGGTTCTGGACCGGGCGGCGGATGTGGATGAGGCATTGGAGCTGCTGGCACAGTATGACATGCATGCCTCCGTGGACATGATGGTGCACTTTGCACTGGCGGATACAGACGGGCACGCCGTGGTGGTTGAGTATATCAACAACGAGATGGTGGTGACGGTAACGCCGGTTGTTACCAATTACTATCTGTCTCCCGGTGAAAAGTACGGAATCGGTTCCGAAGAATCGAAAATCCGTTTTGCCATTTTGACGGATCTGATGAAGGAAAATGCGGCATTCGATATGGACGGGATCAGAGATGCGCTGAATCGTGTCAGCAAACATAATTTTGATTCCGACTATGCGTCTACGGAATGGAGCATTGTCTATAACCAGAGCAGTGGGGAGGCGCGTTATTTTCACCGGGAGAATTATGAGAAATACTATTCTTTTGCGGTAAAAGGACAATGATGCATTTCCTGAATATGGGAAACGGCAGACATTTGATAAAAGCAGCAGAATTACGAAGGAGAGAGCGAAAATGGAACAAAACTGGTATTCGCATTATCGGCCGGAGGACGAAACTTACCAGACAAACGCGTGTCATGTAAAAAGCGTTGCCGAATTGGCGGAGCGCTATTGCGGCATTGCTTTTTTAAAAAAAGCGGTCTGGCTCGCGGGGCTGCATCATGATGACGGAAAAAATACGGAGAGATGGCAGCGGTATTTTCTGGCATCTGTCCATGGGGAAGGCGGATATGGGGAAGACAGGGAGGATCATTCCACGCTGGGCGGGCTGGTGATCGGGCAGTATGAGCCGCAAAGCCGGTTCGCAGAAATGCTCCAGACGGCAATCTACATGCACCACGGTTTATCGGACTGTATCAGCGTGGCGGATGACAGTTCGCTGCTTGTCAGGCGGCAGGAGAAATACGGAGCGGAGGACGTCAGGGCGGCGGTGCAGACGGCGGAACGGTTATTTCCCGATGTGGAAATGGCGGCCCGCTGCAGAGAGGCAAAGCGGGATGTGAACCGGCTTGCCAGAGAAATAAAAAACTTTGCGGAAAAGGGAAAAAATGAATATGAAACATTTCATTTTTACAGTGGTTTGTGTGAGCGGATGCTCATTTCCTGCCTGATGGATGCAGACTGGCGGGATACGGCGGATTTTATGGACGGGGAAACGACGGCTGTGGAAATGACGCAGGAGGAGATTCAGAAAATATGGGAGACAGGGATACAAAATCTGGAGGCCAGACTGCAGCGCTTTACGGCCGATGACAAACTCAGCGCAGGCAGAAAGCGGATCTCCGATTGCTGCCGGGATGCCGCTTATGCACATGACAGGCTGTACCGGCTGACGGTGCCGACGGGGGCAGGGAAAACGCTGGCCGGTCTGCGTTTTGCGCTGTATCATGCGAGAGAACATCACAGGCGGCGCATTTTTTATATTGCACCTTATAAAAGCATATTGGAGCAGAATGCGGAAGAGATCAGAAAGACACTGGGGATGCCGGAAGTCGTTCTGGAACATCACAGCGACGTGATACAGGAGGATGAAAAACAGCTCTGGCGCTATGAACGGCTGATTGAAAACTGGGACGGGGCGCCGGTGGTCGTCACGACGGCGGTACAGTTTCTGAATACGCTGTTTCAGGCAAAGCGGAGCAATCTGCGACGATTTCACAGCCTTTGCGACAGTGTGATTCTATTCGATGAGGCGCAGGCGCTGCCGGTTAAAGTGACGGAACTGTTTAATCTGGCGGTAAATTTTCTCACCCGTCTGTGCAATACGACCGTTGTGCTGTGCACGGCCACACAGCCTTTGTTTTCCCATATCGCAAAAAACAGAATGTTTCCGGGCAGAGAACTGGCGGAAACCGTGGAAAATCCGGAATCCGTCTTCCGGAGGGTGGAATATCACGACTGCCTGCCGGAGTGCGGCAACGGTCTGTCTGCAGAGCAGGCGGCAGCGTTTGTACGGGAACAGGCGAAGCGGTATGAGCAGATTCTTTTGATCGTCAATACGAAATCCTGTGCCAAAGCGATTTATGAAAATCTGGCACAGCAGGGAGAGGGCGGTCTGTATCATCTGAGCACATGGATGTGTGCCCGGCACCGAAGCGACCGGTTACGGGAAATCAGAGAAAAGCTGCAGGCCGGAGAGCGGGTTATCTGCATCAGCACACAGTTGGTGGAGGCGGGCGTGGACTTTTCCTTTCAATGTGTAATACGGTCGCTGGCCGGCCTTGATAATCTGATTCAGGCGGCGGGGCGGTGTAATCGGAATGCACGGCTGGAAATGGGACATGTTTTTCTGATACAAATGTCGCAGGAAGCGGAGCATACGGATTCGATTCCTGATATAAAAAAGGCGCAGGATGCGATGCGGCGGTTTCTGGGCCGTTATCGTCAGAATGCGGAAGAATTTGCATCACGAATGGATTCTGCGCAGGCGGTCCGGGCGTATTATTGCTATTATTTCTATGACCGCCAGGACGAGATGTGTTATAATATAAAAGTGGAAGGAATAAAGACCAGTTTGGTAAAGCTGCTTTCATCCAATCCCGATTTTGCGGGAAATCATACGGAACGAAAGATCAGGCAGGCATTTCGGACTGCGGGTGAGAAGTTTTCCGTGATCGAGGAAAAAGAGGAGACTGCGGTTATCGCACCGTACGGGGAGGCGGCAGAGATGGTGGAGCTGTTACAAAAAGAGCATGAGCCGAAGCGGAAACGGGTGATACTGAGAAGGCTGCAGCAGTATGCCGTTCCCTTATCGAAGGCGGCGCTGGGCAGAATGGGAAACAATGCGGTTTATAAAACAGAGGAAGAAGGGGTTCTTGTTTTGCATGACCGGTATTACAGCACGGATACCGGCGTCATGGAAGAACCGTCGGCTATGCCGTTTTTGGGTTTGTAGGCGAGGAGGGAGGGAAATCTTGCGGGAGGAATACAGAAATACGGTAATGTTTCAGGTCAGCGGCGCGTATGCGTTGTTTGCCGATCCGATAACACGGGTGGGCGGGGAGAAATTTTCCTATCAGATTCCCACATATGAGGCCGTTAAAGGTATTTTGCAGAGTGTATACTGGAAACCGACGATTATGTGGGTCATTGATGAAATGCGGGTTATGAATCCGATTCAGACTGAGACGAAAGCGATACGCCCCATTCATTATAACGGGGGAAATGAACTGTCCTATTATACATATTTAAAAGATGTCTGCTATCAGATACGTGCGCACTTTGTATGGAACGAAAACCGGCCGGAACTGGCGCAGGATCGAAATGAACACAAGCATCATAATATTGCCAGACGTATGATCGAACGCGGCGGCAGACGTGACATTTTTTTGGGGACCAGGGAATGCCAGGGGTATGTAGAGCCGTGTGTGTTCGGGGAAGGCCGGGGATGGTATGACGAAACACCGGGGGAGCTGGCTTTGGGATTTATGTATCATGGTATCACGTATGCGGACGAGGCGGTTCTGGAAGAAGACCGGGGCAGGATGACAGTCCGTTTCTGGCGGCCGGTGATGCAGCAGGGGTATGTCAGCTTTCCGCCGCCGGAGGCATGTAAAGAGAAGCGGCATATCCATGCGATGGAAATCAAACAATTTACCGGTCAGAATTGCAGTGGTTTCCGGGAATTTGAAAAAGAAGGTGACAGAGAATGAACTGGATTGCGGAACTGCATGATCTGTATGAAAGGAATGCGGCCGAGGCCGGCAGGGTGAGCGCGGAAACGGAACTGCTGCTTCCGCTTTACCATACAACAGTCAATGCACATATTACGGTGACGGTCGATAAAGCCGGAAATTTCATAACCGCCGAAGCGGTCGCGCCGGAAGACAAACAGACCTTGATTCCGGTGACGGAAAAATCGGCCAGCAGGACGGCGGGGGTTGAGCCGCATCCGCTCTGCGACGGTCTGAAATATGCAGCGGGTGATTATGGCCGGTATACATACGGTAAGGACTGCAGTGAAAACCATCGTCTGTATATGGAACAACTGGGAGGGTGGGTACACTCTGCGCATCGTCATGACAAAACAGCAGCCATTTATTCTTATTTGCAGCAAGGCACCCTGATGGAAGATCTGATTCGGGGAAATGTGCTGAAGCCGGATGCGGCGGGCAAAGTTCCGGATGAGCCGAAAATCGGCGGTGTTGCACAGCCGGACGCGGTCGTGCGTTTCCGGGTGGAGGACAACGAGACGGAATGGAAGAATATGCTGGAAGATACCGACGGCCGGTACTATGCGGAGTGCTGGAAAGACAGGACTTTGCAGCAGTGTTATATCGCATACTGCAGAGCGCAGGAAGGCGGGGAGGAACTGTCGTACTTAACCGGCAGGCGGATGAAACCTTCCTATCTGCAGCCGAGGAAAATTCGTAACGACGGTGACGGCGCGAAGCTGATCTCCTGCAACGATACGTCCAATTTTACGTTTAAAGGGCGCTTTGCCAATAAGGAGGAAGCGTTTGTCATCGGATACGAGGACTCTCAGAAAGCGCACAATGCCCTGAAGTGGATCATACGTAAGCAGGGCAGCCATTTCGACAGTCTGTATTTTGTCACATGGGAATCGAATCTGGAGTATATTCCCGGATGGCAAAAGGGCGCGGATGAGATCGAAACGGATTTGATCGAGTTCGAAAGAAAAGCAGCAGACGCAGATGCGTACGATTCTGAGGAAGACGACCCGGACGCAGAGGTGGAGGTGAATGATACGGAAGATGAAACGATGTCTCAGACCGGTGCCGCAGAGGCGGTACGTTTTCGCCGCGCTGTATGGGGATATGGCGCGAAGCTGCCGCCGTCGTCGAAAACGATGATTATGATGTTTGACGCGGCCACGACGGGGCGGCTGGCAATGCTGGAATGCAGGGAGTATGCTTCTTCCGGTTATCTGGAGCGGATTCAGGACTGGCATGCGCGGTGTTGCTGGAGGCATCAGAAAAAACGTAATAAGGGCAAAGAAACACTTACATTTTATGGCATGGTGGGGATACGGGACGCCGCGGAACTGCTGTATGGCACGGAACAGGACGGGTATCTTTCCATGAGGGGGAAAGAGGAATGTTATAAAGACGTGGTGAAACGGTGGATGCCCTGTATCCTGGAGAGGCGGGAAGTGCCGGAAGATATGGTCAGGCTGGCGGTGCGGCGCGCATCTTCCCCGATGTCGTTTCACAGCCGGTTTGTGTGGGAGCGGATTCTGTCGCTGGCCTGTTCGCTGGTCAGACAACAATACAAAAAAAGATATGAGGAGGAATGGACGATGGCTTTGGATGAGGCGTGTACCAGGAGAGACTATCTGTACGGCCGTCTGCTGGCGCTGGCAGACCGGATCGAGTATCGGACTTATGAGAAGGACGATAAGGGGGATAAGGGGAGGCAGACCAATGCAAAGCGGTATATGTGCGCGTTTTCGCAGCACCCATACCGCACATGGAAATTGATAGAAGAAAAGCTGGAACCGTATCTCGTTCGGCTGGGTATGGCAGAACGGCTCACGTATGTAAAATTGTTGGATGAAATCTGCAGCCGGTTTGCGATGGAAGACTATGAAGATGATAAAGCCTTGAGCGGGCTGTATCTGTTGGGATTTCACAATCAGGCATATGATCTGCGAAAGAAAAAAGAGGAGGAGCGTAACGATGCGTGAATTACAGGGAAAAATTGACTTTCTGGCGCTTGTGGCGGTTTCCAATGCGAATCCGAACGGTGATCCTTTGAACGGGAACCGGCCGAGGGAGAATTTTGAAGGATACGGGGAGATTTCCGATGTCTGCATCAAACGGAAAATCCGCAACCGCTGGCAGGATATGGGGCAGCAGATTTTTGTCAAGTCCGATGATCGGGCGGACGACGGTTTCGGAAGCCTGAAAGAACGGGCGGAAGGCAGTGCAGCGTTACAGGAAGAGATGAAAAAAGGAAAGAAGGCGAACCGCGAGTGCTGTGCCCGGATTGCCTGTGAGGAATGGCTGGATGTCAGGAGCTTCGGTCAGGTATTTGCCTTTAAGGGGAGCGAGGTTTCGCTCGGCGTGCGGGGGCCCGTTTCCATACATCAGGCGGTAAGCGTACAGCCGGTGGACATTATCAGCATGCAGATTACGAAAAGCGTCAACAGTGCGGACAGCAAAGACGGTAAGGCGTCCGATACGATGGGAACCAAACATCGGATCGGTTTCGGCCTGTATGTCATCAAGGGCAGCGTCAATGTGCAGTTGGCCGAAAAGACAGGATTTTCACAGGAAGATGCGGACCTGTTGCGGGAAGCGCTGAAGACCTTGTATGAAAATGACGCGTCTTCCGCACGTCCGGAAGGCAGTATGGAAGTCTGCCGGCTTTACTGGTGGCAGCATGCGGAAAAGATGCCGGCGGTTTCTTCCGCAAGGGTGCACAGGAGTGTGAAGATACGGCCCAAAACGGACAGGCCGGCTTCCTTTGCGGACTATGAGATCACATATGAGGATCCGGGCTGCGCAGAGCCGGAGGTATACGACTTTGTATGAGGAGGAAGAATATCTGCAATTATCCGGGATTCAGCATTTCGCTTTTTGCAGACGGCAGTGGGCGCTGGTACATATTGAACTGCAGTGGGCGGAAAATGTGAGGACGGTGGAAGGCAGGCTGCTCCATGAGAAGGCACATACTGTCACGAGCCGGGAAAAACGAGGGGATATAATCATCTCGCGCGCCATGCCGGTGAGTTCCCGGGAACTGGGCATCAGCGGGGAGTGCGATATTGTGGAATTTCACCGCTGCGAGGAGGGAATTTCTCTGCAGGGTTACGACGGCCGGTATGATGTGATACCGGTCGAATATAAAAAAGGAAAACCAAAGAGCAGCCATGTGGATATTCTGCAGATGGCGGCGCAGGGGATGTGTCTGGAAGAAATGCTGTGCTGTGAGATTCCGTATGGGTATCTTTATTACGGGGAGACGCGCCACAGGGAAAAGATTGCGCTGACGCAGGAAATACGGGATGAGGTCAGGGATACACTGCGGGAAATGCATGATTATTTTCGCAGAAAATATACGCCCAAGGCCAAATGGAACAAGGGCTGTCAGGCATGCTCCCTGAAAGATCTGTGCCTGCCCGTTCTGGGAAAAAAGAAATCGGCGCAGAGCTATGTGGACGCGCATGTGCAGGAAGAGATACAGCCGTATAAAATACGGCAGTGACGAAGGAGCGGAAATTGAAAAGATTGTTAAATACGCTTTACATAACATCACCCAGCCGTTATCTCTCCCTGGATGGCGAGAATGTCGTGGTTCTGGAAAAAGACGAGGAAGTGGGCAGGGTTCCCCTGCACAATCTGGAAGCGATTGTGACGTGCGGTTATACCGGGGCAAGCCCGGCATTGATGGGGGCGTGTGCACAGCGGCATATCGGTCTGACGTTTCTGAGCGGAAACGGAAGGTTTATTGCACGGGTGACAGGCGAAGTGTATGGGAATGTAACGCTTCGCAAAGAACAGTTTCGTGTCAGTGACAACACCGGCAGCAGTATCAAAATAGCCAGAAACTGCATTGCGGGTAAAGTCTATAATGCAAGATGGATTCTGGAGAGAGCCGCAAGAGACTATCCGGCTCGGCTGGATGCGGAAAAGCTCAAAGGAAAATCTGCGTTTCTGGCGCAGTCCTTAAAAAAGATCAGAACCTGTGAGGATGCCGCTGCGCTGCGCGGGTTTGAGGGAGAGGCGGCGTCTGTTTACTTTTCCTGCTTCGACGATTTGATCTTGCAGCAAAAAGATGCCTTTTCCTTTCATGGCAGAAATCGAAGACCGCCGACGGACGCGGTGAACGCAATGCTTTCCTTTGTATATACATTGCTGACTTCCATGTGTGCAGGCGCGCTGGAGACGGTCGGCCTGGATCCCTATGTGGGATTTTTTCACACGGACAAGCCGGGAAGAAAGTCGCTGGCGCTTGACATGGTGGAGGAAATGCGGTCGGTGATGGGTGACAGATTTGTGTTGACACTGATAAATAAAAAAGTAGTCCGTGAAAAAGATTTTTTCCGAAAAGAGAACGGCGCGGTTTTGATGCATGATAATGCCAGAAAGGCGTTTCTCGCTGCCTGGCAGGAGAAAAAACAGGAGATGATTACCCATCCTTTTTTGAATGAAAAGATAGAATGGGGGATGGTTCCCTATGTGCAGGCACTGCTTCTGGCAAGGCATTTGCGCGGTGATCTCGATGAATACCCGCCGTTTTTCTGGAAATAACCATGTATGCAATGATAACAAAAAAGGGTGGAAAGGGGTGACAGCGGTTGCTTGTACTTATCACATATGATGTGGATACGACATCTGCGGACGGTTGCAGGCGTCTCCGAAAAGTGGCCCGGCAGTGTGTCAATTATGGACAGCGGGTACAAAATTCCGTATTTGAATGCCATATGGATGCCGCAAAATGCCGGGAAGTAAAAGCCATATTGGAAAGTTTAATTGATAAAAGTAAGGACAGCCTGCGGTTATACTATCTGGGAAATCACTATAAAAACAAAGTGGAACATATCGGTGTAAAGTCCGGCTTTGACGTCACGGAAACACTCATTTTCTGAACGGTTATGCAAGCAGTAAAGCCTGCCGGGGAAAGGTGCGGGTGCGAATGCGGAGTGAACATGGAATCTCCGGGAGATTCGCACTTGCTGACAGATAGTTTGGAAGAGGATAATGTGCCCTGCAGGTGTGTTGTTGTGTATTTGAAATATACAATTTGGTATTTTCTACTATGTTTTTTGGATTACTATATAAAATTTTGTTGATTTTTGCTGTCTCCCTCTGCGTAGAGGGAGTGGATTGAAATAGCAGAAGCAGCGCGCTATGGAACGGAGCTTGCGTCTCCCTCTGCGTAGAGGGAGTGGATTGAAATGATTGCCCGCGTCTGACTTTGCTCCCGATTTGGTCTCCCTCTGCGTAGAGGGAGTGGATTGAAATCTTCCACTCCGGCTATTTCCTGCTCCTTGACAATGTCTCCCTCTGCGTAGAGGGAGTGGATTGAAATCCCAAGGCTTTTCTTGTATTCAGCGTCCATAACAGTCTCCCTCTGCGTAGAGGGAGTGGATTGAAATGTGGCAGCGCTGGAAGAGTTTTCCGGATCTCCGGGTCTCCCTCTGCGTAGAGGGAGTGGATTGAAATAGAGGAGATCATAAAATTTCTTGGGGCGGTAAAAGTCTCCCTCTGCGTAGAGGGAGTGGATTGAAATCATAATTACGCTTGATGTATAAGCTATGTATCCAGTCTCCCTCTGCGTAGAGGGAGTGGATTGAAATATATAATAGGCTCCCTTGTCACCTTGTCAATAAGTCTCCCTCTGCGTAGAGGGAGTGGATTGAAATATGGAATAAGCTGTTGGAATTGGAAGAAATACCTAGTCTCCCTCTGCGTAGAGGGA
>CAJUCC010000038.1 GCA_910585205.1 uncultured Lachnospiraceae bacterium | reverse complement strand
AGAGAAAATATACGCTACTTCTCCTTTTCCTGCAGATCCCATATTTTCGGCGTTTTCGCATATTTCCCCATGTATATTTTTAGAATCATAGACCTTATTTTGTGTATCGTTTTTAGTATTTGCCAGTTGTTCTGCCTTAAAACTGGAATGCGCCTTTTCCTTGTGGTATATAAATAGAATCATTTCACGCACAAATATGTCGTAAAATTAGAATATACTCCGCATTTATCCACAAACTCCCCCCTGCGGCCTCTGCATCCGGACATGTCTGCCCGATTCTGCGCAATAAAAAAACAGAGCCACTAAACTCTGTCGTCTTTCTATCATGTTTACTGTACACCAAAAAGCCCGCAATACAGGCTATATAAGCAATAATCAACTCAATATAAGATTACTTCCTCCGGGAGATGCTCCCGGAATATCTTATGCAGGAATTTTTCATTTATTTCCCGATGGTGCCATTTACGCGGATCTGCACTGCCGTTTCTTCTGCTCAGTAAATCCCGGATACTCTTTATAAAAAATGGTTCCAGATCAACGCTTACTTTATACGTGTACTGCTCCACCAATCCGCAAATTATTGCAAAGGCCTTTCCCACATCTAGCCGAAATCTCCTGCAAAGACTTGCTGCAATGTGCTTTGCCCGTTCCGATCGGTCTGTATGATCGCAGTCCTTACCCGTCTTCCTGCGCAAAGGACTGATCCAATATTCCCGTCCTTTCATGCCAATCGCAAAAAACTTCCGAATGCTTTTCAGATAGTTTTGCAGAGCACGCCTCTTTACGGCCAGCATCGCCGTATATTTTTGCACAAAATGTTGCGTGCCAATATGATAATTAGGACTTCCCGCACCGGCAATCATAATATAGAGCATCGTCATGAGCTTCTCTTTCGCTTTCATTTGAAAAAATTCTCTGTTATAGAAAATCTCCTTTCCCATGTCAAGATAATTGTCCGCTTTCTGCCCACGGCGTACCGGCTCTTTCGAATAATCGTTATCTATAATTCGAATATCCCAGTCCCCGCTGTACGTGTTATCCTTTGACACTTCGATAACGCCTTTTACTTCCAGCCCTCGGAGCACATTATAAAAAGTCTGCGGAGATATTTGCAATTCTTCACAAACAGACTTATAATATACACCTCTGACCAGCCCCGCGCTATCCTGATACCGGGAAATCCACACAATAAAATCAACCTCTTTGCTGGTTGGATGCGCCGCTATTAAGTTATGGATTACTTCTGCCTTTAGTTTTCTCATATGGTTTTTTCAGTGTAAAAAATTTTTCATACAGCAAAAAAAGATGTCCGAAAAGACATCTTCAGAAGGTTTTGAATATAGTTTGTTTCCCATAATTTTGTCACTTATATTGAACAAATGCATCCGGATTCACAATCGGTATCACGTACAGCGTCACCTGCCGGTACAGGCTTCGCGCATCCACGCCATACAGCGCTTCCCCCGCCGCCACAGCCTCCGCATATTCCTCCAGAAACCGCAGCAGAATCGGCACCGTAATCCATTCGTTAGCGTGAAATGCCGCGTTATAACAGACTTCCCGGCCGCCGCTCCCCAGTTTCAGCGCCGGTATCTCCCGCCCTGTCACGCTGTTCCCGATCGTCGTTTTTTCCAGAAACGGATAAAAAAGAAGCAGCCTGTTTATCTCCTGCATCGTCGCATCGTAAGTATATGTCGTTATTTCCATTCGGTACCTGCCACATATAAGATCATTCTATTATATATATGCACCGGTGCTGCCGGATTCCCTTGCATACCCACCTTCCCGGACCATTTGTGGTAAAATAAGGACAGCCCTGTTACCGGCATGCCATATTATAACATATCCAGGGAAAAAAATGACAAACTGCTGTCACATTCCTGATGATAAAATGAAAACAGAAAAGGAGGAATCTGTCATGTCATTTACCGAACTATGTATTTATCAGGTCAAGCCGCAAAAAGCAGCGGAATTTGAAGCCTTAATGCTGGAAGCGAAACACTTTCTGGAAAAGCAGGAGGGATTGCTGTTCCTCCGGTTTATCAAACGGGGGTATCGCATCGACATGGAACAAATCAAAGAAGGGCTTCCCCCGCTTGCAATACCCGTGTTGTAAAAAGTGTCAAATATATGCTTTACCGGGAATTTGACACAAAAGAAAACTACGGAGCGGCGCAAAAAAACCTTTACAACAGCTATTGGAAAGCCGTCGAAAAGTGTCTGGTCGTTCCCCATGACAAATATTTGGGAGAGGAGTTGTTTTAAAGAATATATGCAGATAGACAGACTGATACAAATCGTTTTTCTCCTGCTGCGTCATGAGAGTATAACGGCTGAACAACCGGCCGCAGAACTGGGCGTTTCCACCCGCACAATATACCGGGACATCAATATCCTCTCGGTTGCGGGCGTGCCGATTACATCGCAAAAGGGATACGGCGGAGGACTGTCTCTGCTGCAGGGCTTCTCACTGGACAAGTCATATTTCACGGCGGCAGAGCAAAACAATATTGTACAGGCATTGCAAATCCTGAAGTCTTCCCGTTATCCTGACGCGGACAAATCCCTGAACAAAGTTGCCGGATTGTTCCGTCACAGCCTGCAGGCAGAATGACTGGAGATTGATTTTCAAATCGCATGCCTGGTATCTGATTGCCTATTCCCGGCACAGAGATGAGATTCGCACTTATAAAATGTCCCGTATCCGGGATCTGCAGATAACAAACGAATTATTCAGCCGTCAACTGCCGAAAGACTTTTCGCTTACGCCGTCCTGCGGGGAGATATGCAGCGCGCCCACATTCATTTTACATTTTTCCGCGAAGATAGCGTATAAAGTCTATGATGAATTTCAGGAAAAATACATCAAAAAATTAGACGACGGAACACTGGAAGTAACGTTCCGCTATCAGCTAAGCGACTGGACCTTCCTCTATCTGCTCTCTTTCGGCGAATATCTTGAAATTGTCGAACCGATTGAAGCAAGGGAACTGTTAAAGGAAAAGGCGCGGAAAATACTCTCGGTATACTGACAAACAATCCGCTGACGGAAACAGACAGAAAAACCGGAAATACAAAAAGGACACCGGCTGCGCCAATGTCCTTTTTTCTGAAATGGGTTTTTCTACTGAAACCGTATCGGCTCCACCGCTTCGTCCAGCGGTTTCATCGCATACTCGGGAAGGCTGTCGAGCAGATCTTCCAGACAGATTCCCGTATTGTATACGACATCATGCGCCAGAAGGACTACCTTCTGTCGTCCCAGTGTCGTCGCCACGCCGTTTGCGATCAGTTCCTCCGGCTCTTTGTTTCCGACTGCGTCTTCCAGACTGGCATTCCAGTCAAAATAAATGTACCCCCTTTCCGTCATTTCCTCAATGATTGCATCACTTACCTGTTTGTTATAATTGTTGACGCTGCCGCCGGGGAAACGGAACAATTTGGCTTCCACGCCCGTCACCTCGTACACCGTCCGATACGCTGCTTCAAAATCGGCTATGTAACTGTCCACACTGGCATATACGGTATCATAATCATGGCTGTCGCAGTGGATGCCGATCGTATGGCCTTCCGCCACGATCCGCTGCGCCACCTCCGGATGTTTTCTCACATTTTCGCCTACGAGGAAAAACGTCGCCTGAATGCCTCTCGCCTTCAGGATGTCCAGAACCCTGTTTGTATTTTCCTCCGACGGGCCGTCGTCAAACGTCAGATACATTGTTTTCGGATGAAAATAATATTCAATCCCCTTCACGATGCCCGCCGCAATCTGTTCCTGATATTCCTCCGTCAGAAGTTTTGTCCGCTCCGCTTCGTTCGTCAAAAATCCGGTTTCGATCAGACATGCCGGCATGGCAGTGCTCCCGGTCACATGAAAGTCCGCATCATCCCGAATCTCCCTCGCCTCAATGCCCATACTGGCCGCCGCCTGCTGCCGGATCAGCAGCGCCAGTCTCTTATTGTCTCTTTCGGTATCCGCTCCCGCATACCACACTTCCATACCGCTGACACTGCTGTCCTCCGAAGAGTTCTGGTGAATACTCACATAAATATCCGCGCCCAGCGCATTCGCCAGTCTTACTCTGTTTTCCTTTGTAATATAGGTATCGCCCTGTCTGGCCATGATAACACTGTAGCCCAGCGCTTCCAGATCTTTCTGCACCCGCGCCGCAATCGCCAGATTGACCGCCTTCTCCTGAACGCCGCCGCTGGCGCAGCCTTCGTCCGCTCCGCCGTGTCCGGCGTCGATAAATACCACCGGCGATCCCGGCGCCTCCACCAGAATCCGGTCGGGCGCCTTGTTGCCGGAAATCGCTCCGCCCGATACCGCATCTTCGGAAAGCATGATAAGCGGTACGCCATTCAGCGTCAGAATGCTCTCCTCTCCTTCTATCGTTTTCTCCGGCGCCGCAAATACCTGTGCAACGGGTATTTTATGCAGTGCATATCCTGCAACGCATGCCGCGCAGACTGCGGCCACGCCCAGAAGGAATCGTTTCCCCACCCTGACAATTTTCTTTTTTCTCTGATTTTTCTGACAATATGTATTAAAATAAGATTCTCTTTTGTGCATTCCCAAACTGCTCCTTCACCATGTAAAAAATCGTGTTTACACGATTCGCCCCCGCGCGTGGGCTGCAACCACGCCGCGGGCCGCGCATCCTCGTTTTTCGCATTGGCGAAAAAACTCCTGTGTAATCTCGTTACAATAAGATTACACAGGAGCTGCATCAAAACATCATCATTTTTGCATCATATTCTCATCTTTTTTGCATCATTTTTGCATCATCTCGAAATCTTCAGAAACAGTTCGTTGATACCGTCATAAAATCCCACTGTGACAATCGTCCGCTCCTCCCCCATTCCGGGAAACACATACTTTTTATAATATGTCGTCGTCTCCAGCAGGGGATTTTCCGATTCATACGGCGCGGGACTGCCCAGTCCCATATACCGGCTCCACGCCTCCACCAGCGCATCCGCATCGATCTCCTCCCAGAGCAGCGGCGTCCTCACATAAAACTCATAAATTTTCCCGTCGTCCGCATCGATATAGGCGTCGATCAGACGGTTGCCCTTGTCGGCGTTCTCCCGGCTGTTGGACAGGCTCACCTTCCATACGGCGATATTGTTCCGCGGCTCCAGTACATCGATCGCGGAATATAACGCCGCGTCATACAGAGCGGGCTCCACTTCCCTGACCTCCGCCGGCAGGATCCCCGCCTCCTTCAGCACATCAAGTCCCTTGTTGCACGTCTCATAGATCTGCTCGTCGGTGATCTCCACGCCGGACGGGTTTCTGTAGTTCATAATAAAGGCATACGAGCCTTCCAGCTCCTGATAGTCCATGCCCGTTTCCTGCGGACGGGTCATGGCATTATGCTCACTCTCGGGAAGTGTCTGGCTGCTCAGACACCGGGAGAGGATATACAGCTTTTCATTGGCATTGAGCTGATAGCGGTATCCCTTGCCCGCGGTCTGCACCTCCTGCGCATGAATGACATGCAATACACTCTTGTCCTGATATTTTGCGAGCGCCTCCGGCCCCCATATCGACAGCGCCGCGGAAAATACCGCCAGAAGCAGCAGCCCTGCCATTCTGATTTTGTATTTCATGTTTTATCCCCGTCCTGATCCTGCTCTCCCTGCCTGCCTTGTCCCTCCTGCGGATCCGGCACAGCTTTCTCCGCCGCTCCGCCCTTCGTACAATCCGGCAGTACGAAGCGGAAACAGGAACCCTCTCCGGCCCGGCTCTCGATCTGCAGTTCGCTGTGATGGATTTTCAATATCTCCGCACACAGAGCCAGGCCGAGGCCGGCTCCGTTCTTGCTTCTCGCCCGCGACTTATCCACCATATAAAAGGCTTTCGTAATTTTGCGCTGTTCCTTCTCGGGAATGCCGATCCCGTGATCTCTGACCGAAAACGCATAGCCCGCTTCCGTCACGCGGCCCTCTATCTCGATGCTGCCGCCCGGCTCCGATGCCTTGCAGGCATTGTCGATCAGGTTGACAAGCACCGTCTTTATCAGGTTGATCTCTGCCAGAACCTCTCCCGGCTCACAGGTAAAGGTAAAATCCATCTCCCGGGTTCCCGCAAACATCTCCTGCAAATAAAGGAAAATATCCGCGGTCAGAATTTTCTGCATATCCGCCTTGTTTTTTCCCGTGACAATAATATCCAGCAGCCGGAAGGACATCGCTTCCAGACGTTTGCCCTCGGTATAGATATAATTGGCCGACAAAAAGCTCTTCTCCTCGTCCAGTTTATGGGAGCGGAGCATATCCGCATAGCCGATAATGGCCGTCAGCGGCGTTTTCAGCTCATGGGCAAAAGCGCCCATAAATTCTTCGCGCGCTTCGATTTCTTCCTCCAGCTTTTCGATATTTTTTTTCAGCGCCTTCGCCATACGGTTGAAATCGCGTGTCAGCTGCCCCAGTTCATCCCGGCTGATCTGTCTGGCACGGTAAGAGTAGTCTCCCGCCGCCATCCGCTTCGTGGCTCTCGTCAGCAGCCGGATCGGCTTTGTCAGCAGCGACGAGATAAAATGCATAATGATCGTCCCCGCCAGCAGCATCACCAGCGTTACCCGGCGGTACAGGGAAAACCCCACCGCGCGCTCCTGAAAGACTACCGAGACATCCCGCATTGTCTCCAGATACAGGACACGGCCCAGCGCGTTGACGGAAGTTCCGGTATGAATATAGTATTTATCGCCCGATGCGATCACCTCATGCGCCTTGATGTCCACGCCGAGCTGGCCCAGCAGGTCTTCCCCCGCCGTAAAACCATCGCTGACATAGAGGACATTTTTCTCCTCATCGGAGATCCGCAGCATCCGCCGTGCGCTCTGACCGCCGGTTTCCAGACGGGAAGCGATCTCCTCCACCGTACTGTCCGGCAGCACAGTGTATTTCGACGGTACATTCAGCGCTGCCGTTTCAAAGGCAAATCCCAGAATGCTGCTCTCATCCAGCGCCTGTCCCACTTCCCGGCTCAGTGAAGTCTCAAAGACGTAATTCACCAGGTAGTAGCCGCTGAAACCGAGGGCAAGCGCCATGACAACAATCATCCACAGCAGGATCTTATAGGAAAATTTCATTATGATACCTCGAGACGGTAGCCGATCTTATAGACTGCCACCAGACTGTGCTCCCACCCAAGCTTTCTGCGCAGACGCTGCACATGCAGATCCAGCGTCCGGCTGTCTCCGTAATACTCTTCCTTCCACACTTTCTCATACAGCGTTTCCCGGAAAAGCGCCACATTCTTGTTTTTGATAAAAAGAACGAGCAGGCCGAACTCCTTATTGGTGAGCACGACCGGCCGGCCGGCCTTTGTCACCATGCGGGCATCCACATCCACCGTTACGTCGCCGGCCGTCAGTCTCTGCTCCGTCTTATTGTACCGGCGCAGCACCGCCTCCACCCGCGCCACCAGTTCCACCACATCGAACGGTTTCACCAGATAATCGTCCGCCCCCAGTTTCAGTCCCTTTACCCGGTCCTTCACCTCGTGTTTCGCCGTGATAAAGATAACCGGAACCTCCAGCGGCCGTATGTACTCCATGATGTCATAACCGCTCGCGCCCGGCAGCATAACATCCAGCAGGATCAGATCATAATCGTCCTTTTCAATCCGATCCAGCGCTTCCAGACCGTCCTGCACTGCCGTGCACTGATACCCCGCGGCAGACAGATTCATATCGATCAGATCGCATATCGGCTTCTCATCATCCACAATCAGTATTTTTATCATTGCTCCGACCTCCAACCCCAATAGGCCCTTGCCTTTTCCACAAGTATTTCCATCGTATCGTCGTCCCCGCAGCGATACCGGCTTTTCATATTCACGTCCGCCGAAAACCCGCCGGTCCGCTGATAGTAAATCGAATAATCACTCTCCACAATAATCCGGCCCGCGTCGTCCTCATAGCTGTACTTTGCCAGCACGACAATATCTTTCAGACCGTCCCCGTCAATATCCTGGCAGCGGATGCCTTTTAGTGCATACAGATTATCATAGGTCCCCATTGGCTGCAGACTGGATATGATGTCTCCCTGCTCATTTACGAGATAGACCATAAATATATCAAAACTGGCCACATGATAGACCCCCGGAACGACCCGCAGGCGTCCCAGTTTCCCGAATATCCTCGTGTAATACTGCTCCTCGATAATATTCAGGCCATTTGTAAGCAATTCATCCAGCGTCGCCGCCGTATACAAAAATTCCGTCGAATGCCCGTCCCGGACAAAAGCCGTAATCAGCTCCGTATTTTTGTTCATGCCAAAGCGGTTGATCTTATCCGCAATCCGGTAATCCCGATAAAACCCGCCGGTTTCCCTGCTCTGGAACAGCACATCCCCCACCCGGTACGGTTTCCCCGCATAATCACCGCTCACATTGACACAGGTCGTCACCAGGACAATATCCATCAGACCGTCCCGGTTCAGATCTTCGAATACAATGGCTGCGATACCGCGGTTTGGCTGACGCATCTGCCCCCGGTTCCGGTAATTCGTCTCCAGTTCTTCCGTTTTGTAGACGATCGTTCCCGTCTCGTCCGCAAAAAACAGAATCAGACGGCCATAGGCATCGTCATACGCCGGAATCAGAGACACTTCCCCATATCCTTTCATCACAATGGGAAAGATCTGCTCCTCCACGACCGTAAAGCCCGCCGCAGCGATGTCATCTCTGTGCACCGCCGCTGCCAGCCGCTCCTGATATTCCCGGTACGCGGAGAGTATCTCCCGGTCGCTCTGCGTACCTGTCTGCGGCTGCGCCGCTGCCCCGGTTTCGCGTTCCGTCTCCTGAACCGGAACAGCAGGAACGGCCGCCGCCCGCAGCGGCAGGAACATGCAGAATAATACCGCCAGAAGACCGGCCGCCGTCCGCTTTCCATGCCACATCAGTTTTCCATATCGTAACAGTTTCAACGCCTCCGCCTCCCGGCCCCGGACAAACATGCAATCCGCCTATGCAAACTGCCCCGCAATCTCCCGCAGCCTGTCCGGATACGCCTGACGAAACTGCGGATACGTCATCCCTTCTTTTGTGATTTCACGTCCGAGCGTCACGAGAAACTCGGGAATGTTTTCTTCCAGCATATTGGCCAGATCTTCCCCGAACCGTTCCTGTCCAAACGCCGGACTGCCGTTTTCATAAATGGCAAACGAATCCTTCGGTCCCTCCGGCGTGGGCTTTTTGCCGCCGCGCAGGCCGAGCGCCCCGATCTGGTGCGCCGAACACGAGGACGGACACCCGGAAATATGGATTCTCGGCAGTACACCGTCCGCAAACCCTTCCTTTCTGACCCGTTCCAGACAGGCTGCCAACAATTCCTGGGATCGGCCGATGCCCACCTGACAGGTGTTTGCACCGACACAGGCCACCGACCGCTCAAAAAGTGTCGCCGCGCCGTCGTTTGTCAGTTCCAGAACACGCTGCGCTTCCTCCGCCGTCAGATTGACAAGATACATACCCTGATCGGGCGCAATGCGCACCCGCACCGCCGCCCAGTCCCGGATTGCCGCCTGCAGCCTGCCGAAAAATTCCGGCGCCGGATTGCCGCCGCAGGGGTGATACGATACGGCATACAGGCCGTCCTGCTTCTGTTGCGTCACACGCGGCGCCCGGATCGTGCCATGCCCCTTTTTCGTAACCTCCCTGACGTCGGCCGCAATCGTCAGGCCGCCCGCCGCCCGGTTTGCCGCCAGCTTTTCCGCAAATACCCGACAGATCCCTTCGGGTCCAAGCGTATTTTGCAGATAGCGGCTTCGCGATGCCGCCCGTCTCTCATATTCGCCGTATTCCGTGAACATATCCACCATGGACTTAATATAATACAGGATTTCCGAGGGAGCCGCCTTCTCCGCCACTTTGATTCCCATCCTGGGATTGCTGCCAAGGCCGCCCGCCACGTATACGAGAAATGTGCCGTCCTTTTGCGCCACAAATCCCATATCACGGAATGTGGCATGCGTGTCGTTTTTTACGCCGTTTTCAAAACAAATTTTCAGCTTCCGCGGAAGTTTTACCGTGTGGATCAGCCCAAGCACATAATCCGCGGCTTCCCGCGCATACGGGAGCACGTCAAAGCATTCTTCCTTTTCCACACCCGAAAGCGGGGAACACATCACGTTCCGCGGATAATCGCCGCCTCCGCCCCGCGTGATTATACCGTGGTCAAACGCATCTTCCGCCAGATCGCAAACCGTCTCCTTTGTCAGATCGTGGAACTGTACACTCTGACAGGTGGTCAGATGTACCCGGTCAATCCGGTATGCCGCAATACTGTCCACAATAAACTGCAATTCCTCCGGCCTGATCTCACCGCCCGTCAGGCGCAGACGCAGCATACTGCGCTCACCGCCGCGCTGCGCATAACTGCCGAAGCCGCCGGAAAAAGCCTTATACTGCGGTACCGTCAGTTCCCCCGCATAAAATTTCTCTGTCATCTCCCGGAACGCTTCCAGATCGCCCCGAAATTCTTCCACATGATTTTTCGCCATATGATTCCGCTCCTGTTTTCCGTATCCGATTCTTATCGCCAGGTATCCGCCATTTCATAAAAATGATAATACAGGCCCTTCCGCTCCATCAGCGCATCGTGGCTGCCTTCCTCCACGATGCCTTCCTGCGTCAGTACCATAATCCTGTCCGAATTGCGGATACTGGACAGTCTGTGGGCAATCGTCAGCGTCGTCCGCCCTTTTGCCAGCGCATCCAGCGAACGCGCCACCGCATATTCGCTTTCATTGTCCAGCGCGGAAGTCGCCTCATCCAGTATAATCACCGGCGGGTCTTTCAGAAACACCCGCGCAATGCTGATCCGCTGCTTCTGTCCGCCGGAAAGCTTGACGCCCCGCTCACCCACATACGTATCATATCCATCTTTTAGCCCTTTTATAAATGAATCCGCACCGGCGCGCTTTGCCGCCTCGATCACCGCCTCACGCGAAGCGCCCGGCCTGCCATAGACGATATTTTCATAGACCGTTCCCGAAAAGAGGTACACATCCTGCTGCACCACACCGATGCTGCGGCGCAGGCTTTGCAATGTAAAATCACGGATATTTCTGCCGTCCAGAAAAATGTCTCCCGCCGTCACGTCATAAAAGCGCGGAATCAGATTGCAGAGCGTCGTCTTCCCGCCGCCGGACGGCCCTACGATGGCCACTTTTTCTCCCGCATGAATGGTCAGATTCAGATTGCGGAACACTTGATTATGGTCATCGGGATAGGCAAAATGCACGTCGCGGAAACGGATTTCGCCGGACGGATTGACCAGCTCGACTGCGCCCGGCTCGTCAAATATCTCGATCTGTGCATCCATAATCTGCAGAAAGCGCTCGATTCCCGTCATACCGCGCTGAAACTGCTCCGTAAATTCAATAATCCGGCGGATTGTCGCCAGCAGTGTCGTCACATACAGCACATACGCCACCATGTCCCCCGGTAGAATCCGCCCATCCATCAGAAAAAAGCCGCCGCCGACCATAACCGCCAGATACATCAGCCCGTCAAATATCCGCGTCGATGTGCTGAAATATCCCATAATATGATAGGCCGCTTTTTTGATTTCCAGAAATGCCTGATTGTCCGCGTCAAACTTGCGGTTTTCCATTTCTTCATTGGCGAACGCTTTCACCACCCGCTGCCCAAGCAGACTGTCTTCGATCCTGGCATTGAGTTCTCCGATCTGACGCCGTTGCTGCGCAAAGGCCCGTTTCACCCGCCGGTTGATCCGGATACAGACAACGGTCATCAGCGGCACAAACAGAAACACCATCACCGTCAGCGCCACATCAATGCGTGCCAGAATCAAAAAGGAAATGACAATTTTCAGCCCGGCAATGAAAAACTCTTCCGGGCAATGATGGGCAAACTCCGTCACGTCAAACAGATCATTGGTAATACGCCCCATGATCTGTCCCACTTTCGTATTATTAAAATAAGTATGAGATAACTGCTGCAGATGGGCATAGGCATCCCGGCGCATATCCGTTTCGATCCTGGCCCCCATGACATGTCCGATATTTGCCATATAATAATTGGCCACGGCATCGACGATTCGCAGCATAAAATAAAGGAAAGCAGATCCGAGTATCATACGGGCCGACAGGCGTGTCACATCTGCCAGTGCCGTATTGGTAATCTGCCGGATCAGCAGCGGCAGCACAATCTCACAGACTGTTGTCAGTGCGGCGCACAGCAGATCCAGCGCAAGCGTACGGCGGTATGGCCTGAAATAATACAGGAAACGCTTTCCGAGTTCTTTTGTTGTATAGTTTTTTTCTTCCATTATTTCTGACTTTTCAGTCTTTCGATCTCCTTTTGCAGTTCGCTCAGTTTCGCCATGGCCTGATCCAGTTCTTTTTGTTTGTCTCCGTCGTTGCCGCCCGGTTCATGCAGCCGTGCATTTTGCGCCTCCACTTCCTGCGCTCTGGCCGCCTCTTCGATCATTTTGCTCTCCAGATATCCCGTTACCATGGCCGGCTGTTCGATCGGTTCCCGGTCTTCGAAAAAGCTTGGATCAATCTCCACCCGGTAGTCTTCCTCCCGCAGCACATACTCCCGCTTTCCCTTCCCGGATGTTCTCTTTTTCCGGGATGCGCGGCGCCCTGCCCTGGCGTCATAACAGCCGGTATCATATGCCGCGGCATCCGCCTCGTCCCTGCCGGTATCTGCCTCGTCCGCATCACCCGCATACGCCTCGTCGTCACAGTCGTCCGCATACGCGCCGTCGTCATCATAGACGTCGCCGCCGTCGTCATCGTCATACGCGTCCTCAAAACTGTCGGCCTCTTCCTCTTCTTCCGAATACTCGTCTTGCGCGTATTCGTCGTCCGCATCGTATTCGTCATCGTCGTCCGCACGGTCTTTTTTCAGTCCCCGCACCGTCAGCAGAAGCATCACAAGAATTACCACGATGGCGGCGCCGATCCCGATCGTTTTCATCACAAACGGACTCTGGCGCAGGCCGCCGTATCCGCTCTCCGGCTCACCCGGTTCCGGCTCCAGCTCTTCCAGTTCCTCCGGGCTCTCACCGGCCGCAGCTTCCGTGGCGCTGACATAATCATCGGAAACAAAACCGGTCTGACCGTCAATCTCAATCCGATACCAGCCGTTATCCGCCTGTCCCGTGATCGTTACGGCCGCGCCGCCGTCCACCTTTGTGATAACGCCGTACGAAGTTCCCGGCCCCGACCTGACATTCAGGGAAGAATCCGTGGTAATCTGTCCCTGCATCTGTTTTTCCGTAATCTGATACGTTTCGTCAGCATATACGGTTACGCCCGAAAATAAACAGATTGGAACTAATAATAAGACAGCCGCTATCCATCCCGCAAATCGGTTTTTCCACCGGATTTTATTTATTTTCATGGTATAATACCTCCGTTTTCTGCTATAGTATATCATTTTATTCCCATTTAAGAAGTATTATTTTGAAAAATTTTATTTTTCTTAAGATTATAAACCGAAAACCGGTTGCGGGCGGCCACATCCTGCGTCAGCCGACATCTTCCTCTACGGTACGGCAGTCAATATACCGCTCCCGAAATTCCTCATACGGGCAGGGTCTGCCAAAGAAATACCCCTGAATATAGTCCGGCTCAATTCCGCAGATTTTGCTCAGTTCCTGACTCGTCTCAATCCCTTCGATGCAGAACTTCGTGTGAATGCTGCGGGTCAGATCAGCCATATGATGCAGCAAATTGTATTCATAATCGTTCTGCAGCGCGCGTTCGGTAAAAGAACGGTCAATCTTCAGGGTATGCGGATTCAGATGATACAGATAACGAAAATTGGAATACCCCGTTCCGAAATCATCCAGCGCCAGCGGAATCCCGTTCCGTTTCAGCCCCTCACAGAAATTCAGGAAGTTCTCATTGGCTTCCAGAAAGCCGCTCTCTGTCAGTTCGATCATAATGCTGCCGGGTTTCAGTCCATACTCCATCACTCCCATTAAAATCTCCTGCAGCACATTGCTCTTCAGCACCTGTACATAAGAAAGATTGACGGAAATCCGAAAATCCGGTACTTTTTCCCGTATTTTGCTGCATGCCTCCATCGCCGTGTGCAACACCCACTTCCCGACCGGAATAATCAGGCCGCTCTCCTCCAGCAGCGGGATAAAATCCGACGGCGGGATAAATCCCATATCTCCCGCCCGAAAACGCAGCAGCGATTCCGCGCTGGAGAGACGTTTTTCCTTAATATCCACAATGGGCTGATAATATACTTCAAACCCTTCAAAGTCGTGATTGACCGAATGGCGCAGAATGCGAATCAACTGCCGCTTTTTCAGAAAAGCCTGATAATCGGCATCCTCATAGATATAGTATTTATTCCGGCCTCCGTTTTTCGCTTCATCCATGGAAAATTCCGAAAGCTTCATCAGATTGACATAGCTGTGGTCGGCTACCTCGGACAATTTTACAATCCCGGCCGACATCGTATAAACGACCTCATAACAGTTGGATTCGATAAATGCATCGATCTCCCTGCGGACCGCCCGGTACAGCGCGATGGCCTCTTTCTCATCACGGCCGCAGAAATCGGCTATCAGAAACTTATCCGCCACGACACGGTAAAGCAGCTGATCCGGCCGGATCACCCGCTGGATACACTGCGCAGTCCGGCGCAGTACCATGTCGCCATAGTCCATACCCATGCTCTCGTTGATCTCTTTAAAGTTATCCAGGCCCAGCATCAGCAAAAACCCGTTCTGACCTGCTTCGCCCCGTTCTTCCAGCTCTTTCTGCAGGCTGAACTCACCCAAAAGCCCGCTGACATTATCCGCTTTTTTCCTTCTGGCAATCTCATTGATACAACCGACCAGATACTTGGGCCGGCCGGCTTCGTCCTGTAATACCTCCCCCCTGCAGTTAATCCACACCGGATTCCCCTCCCGGTCAAGCCAGCGGTACTGCAGATTGTGACCGCCCTGTTTTCCCTCCTTAACCAGTTCCAGATCCGCACACAACATTTCAAGATCCTCGGGATACACAAGCGATGCAAACACGGCGGTCGCCTGATCGAATTCGTTTTCTTCCAGGCAAAACCGCTCCAGCGCACTGGGAGAAATATAATAATGATCCTCCTCCAAATCCAGAATATACAGGTAATCATCCATACAGGAATGCAGCGTTTCGATCATCCTGCGAAACCGTTCCTGCTCCATAATTCCATTCATTCCCACTTCATTGCTCCTTCTGCATTCTCCAGAATGCTTTCCTCAACCCTTAATTGCCAAAACTACTTTTAATGTAGCACATTATGCCAAATATTTCAACTTTAGACAATATTTTTGCATAAATAAACCGAAAAGCAACTGCCGGAGTGAATGCCGCAGGAAACAGGCAAAGATCCGCGGACTTTTTTTCTATTTTATATCGTAATCATCCAGAAAATAATGCGCCTCCCCGTCCTTTTTATATCCCAGAACCTTATTCAGATTCACATTTTTCACGCTGTTAAAAATATTCTGCTCGATCACATCGCTGCTGCCGCGAAGCTGACGGATCAGAGCTTTCACTTCGCCGCGCCGAGAGTTTTTTTCGCCGCTCGCGCAGTTTTCCGTAAACCGGCAGGCACAGCGGATAAACTGCAGCCCGTTGTGCGCACACCACGCCCGGATGCTGTCTTCCCGGATCAGATACATAGGCCGGATCAGCTGCATTCCCGCGAAGTTCAGGCTGTGCAGCTTGGGCAGCATTGTCTCGATCTGCCCGCCGAAGAGCATGCTCATGAGAATCGTCTCAATCACGTCATCATAGTGATGACCCAGTGCGATCTTATTGCAGCCAAGCGCTTTTGCATTGTGGTACAGATAGCCCCGGCGCATTCTCGCGCACAGATAGCACGGACTGCTTTGCACATCCGCGACAATATCAAATATATCCGTCTCAAATACCGTGAGCGGAATTTCCAGCAGCTCGGCATTGCGCCGGATCAGCTGCCAGTTTTCCGCCCGGTATCCCGGATTCATAACAAGAAAGACCAGCTCAAAATTATTTCTTCCATGCCGTTTCAGCTCCTGAAACAGTTTGGCCATCAGCATGGAATCCTTCCCGCCCGATATGCAGACCGCAATTCGGTCGCCGTCCTGAATCAGTTCATATTCTCTGACCGCCCTTGTAAAACGGCACCAGATGCTTTTCCGGTATGTCTTGATAATGCTCCGTTCTATTTCCTTTACGCCTTCCGGCCGCATATCCGTTCCCCTATTCAATATGGAAAAATCCTACCATTTCATTCAAAGATGTCGCCTGTGCCGAAAGTTCCTGACTGGATGCGGCGCTCTCCTCCGACATGGCGGAATTGTCACTCACAACACTGGCAATCTGATTGATGCCCTGTACCACTTCTCTCAGACTTTCCGTCTGTCCCATCGACGCCGCCGACAGATCATTCATCTGTTCCGCCAGATTGATTACGCCGGAAACAGAAGCGGAAAGGCGCTCCGCCGTACCGCCGACCAGTTCCATCCCGTGCGCCACCGCATCCCGGGAATTCTCGATCAGCTGCGTTGATCTCTGCACCGCCAGCACACTTTCTTTTGCAAGATTCCCCACTTCGTTGGCCACTACGGCAAATCCTCTTCCCATCTCTCCGGCTCTCGCCGCCTCAATGGAAGCATTCAGAGACAACAGGTCGGTCTGATCCGCAATCTCTTCGATATTGGCAATGATCGCGCTGATTGCATTGGAACAGTTATTGATCTGTTCCATCGCGTCCACAAGCTGGCGCATCTCCGCATTGCTGCGCTCGATCATATTTTTAACGTCTTCGGCCCCTGTCGCTGCGCTCTTGGCGTATTCCGCATTCGCATGTACCCGGTCGGATACGTCCGTCACCGTGGCAAGCAGTTCTTCCACCGCCGCTGCCTGCTGTGTGGCGCCCTCGGCAAGCGACTGCGCCGCCTCGGCGATCTGTCCCGCGCCGCCCGTCACCTGTACCGCCGAATTGTTGATCCCTTCGATCGTACGGATCATGGTATAGGAAATATTCTCCAGCGCCGTTTTAATTTTGCCAAATTCTCCCGCGTAGTCCTGCTTCAGCGTAAACGCCAGATTCCCCTCACTGATCTCCCGCAGCACTTCCGCTATCTCGTCAATGTAACGGATATAATCTTTCAGGCGTACCACCGTCTTATCGATGGATACCGCCACCGCGCCGATCTCATCGTTGGATTCCACATGCAGCTCGACATCCAGTTCCCCCTGCGCGATCTTATCCGCAACATTATGAAGCTGCTGAATCGGCCGCACGATCCCCATGGCCGTCCTGGAAATCAGGAAGCAGAGTATCCCTATGATAATCGCAAACAGAACGACTGTGCTGAGTACCACCTTGTACAGATCCATATTATATTCCAGCTCCGGCATGCCGCTTAAAACGACCCACCTGCTGTCGCCGGCCTGTGTCATATATCCGTAATTTTTATTTCCCGCAAACCGGTAATCGTATGTACCGTAACGGTCGGAAGAGAACCCTTCCTTCACCGCATCCGATATGTCGGCATCCAGTATGGAGGTCTGCATAAGTGAGGCGTCATCCGCAAACATTATCGTCCCCGTCTGCGTCATCAGCAGCAGAAAACCAGTGTTTCCCAGCTTTTGTTCCTCCATCATATCCGTCACCGCACCCAGAGACAGATCCAGTGCCGCCACGCCTGTCATCTCACCGTCCGCACCGAATACCGGCGTCACGATGCTGGCCACCATCTCACCGGTGGAACTGTTCTCATAAGGCTCCGTGACGATCGTCGTCCCGGCGGCAAGCACTTCCTCATACCAGCTCCGCGACGTAATGTCCCACTCGCCGATCGCACTCACATAACCGCTGTCCTCAATACACTGGCTCGAATCCACATCCGCCAGCCATGTGACGAGAATATTATCCGTATCCGTGTTGTGCATATTTGTCATCGTGGCAATGACGGAAGCATACTGGGGCGCCTCGTCAATCTTATCCCCGGGCTGCAGCGATTGAAACAGATCAATCACTTCCTGATCCGCTCCCATCTGCCGGCTGACTTCCATATACTTCGTAAAGTATTCGCTGATCTGATATGCCGCATTTTGTGAGCTGTCCATGATATTCTGATTTTGCAGATGCTGAATCTGCCTGCCGGCGATCAACGCAATCAGCGCGCCGGCTATGATAAGTCCCGCCACTGTGGGGGTAATCGTCCGAACCAGCATCTTTTTCCGAATTGACTCCCGCTTTCCCGGCTGCGGTTGTACCGAAACCGCAGCATTTCCTGTTCTTTTACGTTCCATATTCAATGTCCTCCTGCTTCCGCGCTCCCTCTTGCCTGCGAAGCCCGTCTTTACTTCTCTCTCTAGTATACGCTTATCTGTATCCGTTTCACAAGTCCTGTCACCATATTTTCCCCAGATAACAGTCCGCAGCGGCATCGGTTTCCGGTATCTGTTCCTGCTGCGGCATGCACAAATTATAAAACGCCGTATAATCCGCAAAATCCCGATGCAGTGTGGCATACAGGCTGTCTTCGCAAACAACGATCTCCGCCGCTTCCTGAAATACATTTTTCAGCTCATTCAGCGCCACGGCACAGACGGAATCATCCATATTATAAAAGAGATACTCACCGCTCACAGTGCCGTACCCTGCCGCCATCGGCGTCATAAAATTGTCGGCTACAGCCTCATGCACCGCCAGTTTCCTGCCGCTGCCGTCCCGCAGCATATAAATGCCGTTACGGATGCGCAAAACCGCTTCCGCCCAACCGTCCGGCGTCTCTTTCGGCTTTTCACATTCCCCGAAATAGTCCGTCAGCGCCAGTCTGCCGTCCCGTCTGATTTCTTCCATCTGCCGGATAATACTATTTTCAATTCTCTTACAATTTGCCATCCGGCGCTGCAGCACTTCATAGATCGGTATGTCTTTGCTGTTCTCGCCATAACACAGCCATCCTCCGCTTTCTTGTCCCAGCGTGACTGCTTTTTCCGAAAAAACCGCTTCCGCCCTGCTTTTCCTTACCATTATTCCTTCCTGTTCCATACCATTTCTGTCTCTGGCTCCCACAGCATAGACACCTGTGGCAATCTCCACACAGGTGTGAATGGTACCCCATATGGAATCTCCCTGTGGCCGATACTGCATAAATTCACTCTCCTGTCGTACAACAATCTTTTGTATTCACGAGAAAGGTTCCGGCACCGCCGTTACCGCAAATCTTTCTCGCTGATATTCTGGTAGTAGGCAAATCCAAACGTTCCGATTCCCGTATTGCAGGCCGTGGAAACGGACGCGCGCTGCATAATAACTTTCCGAAACGGAATCCTGCGCATAACTTCCCGACGGATCAGTTCCTGCTGTTCCACACTGCACCCGGCATGCGAAACAAAAATAATATCGGTGTTGATCTTTCCGCGTCTGTACAGACGCCGGCGGATGAACCGCTTCCATGCGTGCTCCATATCACCCATCTTCCAGCCCGTAACCGCCGGCTTCCCCTGCCGTATCCGCAGCACCGGATATAGCCGCAGCAGTCCGCAAACCTTCCCGGCGGTCCGTCCGATATATCCTCTCTGACAGCAAATATCGGCGGACGGCAGGATAAACCGGGTGGCAATCCTGCCCTTTACCCGCTCCACCCGGTTCAGAATTTCCTCCACGTCATATCCCTCCTTTGCCAGCTTACCCGCATACAGGGCTACCAGTCCCTGTCCGCAGGAAATCTGCGCGGAGTCAACCACATGGACATGATCGAATCCCTGCGCCGCCATAACGGCAGTCGCATAACCGCTGCCAACCGCAGCCGCCACGGATATATGAACCACATGCTCTGCCCCGGTAAGCCTGTCCGCAAAGAATTCCTCATATTCTTTCACGGAAATGCCGTCAGCCGTTATACCGCTTGTGGTATCCGTCATATACTGGTTCAGGTCGTCCGACGTGATCTCCCATGTATCGGCAAAGCGGCCGCTCGCCGTACATACATACAAATATACCACACCAATGTCATACTTCTCCGTCAGATTTTCCGGCAGATCGCTAATACAGTCGGTGGTGACGGCGACTTTCTTCTTTTTCCTGCCCGCAATCCGCCGAATGCCCGTTTCCTGCTGCGCATCCTCCGGCGTCTGACGGTATTCCACAATATCCTCGGGCAAAAACCGCAGAATTTCCGCCTCCAGAGCCGCGCCGTTCACCGGTTTTTCCAGATACCCGTCAAATCCTTCCTCCAGAAGCGCCCGTCCCGCTTCCGCTATCGTATGCGCCGACAGCGCGATAACGGCGGATTCCCGGCACAGACCGTTTTCCTGTCCCCGTATCGCCCGCAGTGTCTGCAGGCCGTCCATCTCCGGCATCATATAGTCCAACAGGATTGCATGGTAATACCGTCTGCCCGTCATGTCCAGGCACGCCGCCCCGTTTTCCGCGGTATCGATCTTCACCTTGGTTGCCTCCAGCAGCTTACAGGCCACCAGCGCATTCATCTCATTGTCATCCACAATCAGAACACGTGCATCCGGCGCCTCGAAGCTCTGGTGGTACAACACCGCCCCGCCTCTGCTGCGGTTTAAAAACCGGATATTGCCCACAGGCGTCCCGTCCACGACCCTCTGCGGGAGGATTACCGTAAAGACAGAGCCTTTCCGGTAAATACTGTCCACCGAAATCTCACCGCCCATCAGATCGACAAGCTGCCTCGTAATCGAAAGCCCAAGTCCGCTGCCCTCCACCCGCAGATTTTTTCGTGCATCCGCCCTTTTAAACGAATCATACAGATACTGCAGATCTTCTTTGCGGATGCCGATGCCCGTATCTGCTACGGAAATTTTCAGATCCACCATATCCGGTTCCCCGTCCCGCATTTCTGCGTGAGCGGAAAGCGTCACGGAACCGACATCTGTATACTTGGCCGCATTGGTGAGAATATTCAAAATCACCTGATTGATCCGTTTCAAATCGCCCGATAAGACGGACGGCAGACGACTGTCAATATCCACCTGAAACTCCAGTTTCTTTTCCTGCAGACGAACCTGAATCATATCAACCAGATCGCCGAACAAATCCGCCGTCCGATATTCCAGTGGAATGATCTCCATCTTTTTCAGTTCCATCTGAGACAGATCCAGAATATCATTAATCAGATTCAGAAGCATCTTACTGGCATTCTGGATATTCCGGGCATATTCCCGCGTCTGCGTTTCCCCGCTTTCCCGAAGGATCATTTCATTCAGTCCGATAATCGTATTGATCGGCGTACGCAGTTCATGACTCATGCTTGCGAAAAAACTGTTCTTTGATTCGCTGATCTTTTCCAGTTCCTCCTGCTGCTTGCGGGCGACCGAACGCTCGATATGAAACATCCGCATCTGTACTTTCAATATAACGCCGCCGGCCACACCCACCGCAGACACCGAAAAGATCGAATCCGCAAAAGCCGCCGCCCGGGAATCCATCGCCACGATCAGTTCCGGAAAGTAATATCCGGCGCCGTATGTGGCGGCATAGGTAAGCAGCGCCAGCACCAGAAAAAACAACAGTCGTTTTCCCGAAAACATCAGAAACACATAGAACAATCCGAGCGCAAACCAGAGAACCGCTCCACCGGCAAGACCGCCGCTCAGAAAAAACATCGCCGGAAAAATAAACAGAATAATCAGCCCGCCCACAATTACGGCAGCCAGATTGGTATTCCGGAACTTAAACGTAATCACCAGCGCAACCAACATGCCGGTCAGCAGGACCGCAAGCGGAATCAGAATCACATTAATTTCCATCAATACAATACATTCCAGCATCCCCAGGACAGCCAGTGAAAATCCTACCAGCACGATCATGCGGAAAATCCGCTCCTTCATCTCATACTCTCTGGAAAATATGGCATCCAAAAATTTGCGTATCATTCGCCGCTCTCTCCCTCCTGCTTTTTCAGATCATCCCAAATCCGCAGCACCGCATCCAGCGCCGACATATAGTCGGCCATCTCGATTTTTTTGCGGATCGGTCCCGTCCTGTCGGAAAGCTTTGTCCGCCCATACCGGTATTGCTCCAACGAAGACAACGCCGCCAGCATTTCACCGCCGTCCAGAGAAAAAGCGCCCTCCTCGAGCCGCCGCAGGAGATTGTCAAATGTATCTTCATCCAATGCGGGCATAAGCGATACGTCCGGCCCTTCTGCCGACTGCATATTTTCACCGGATACCCCACCGGCCGCAGACAGCAGCGGGCACTGTTGCAATATGTCTGTTACCCGGTCATATTCCGCCATCAAACCCGCATGCCCCCGCAAAATCACGTCAGTGTCTTTCTTTTTTCCCGCCATCTCCAGCGCCTTCGCACGATCGGCGAGCGCCGATGCGCCGATGCTGTACATGGTACTTTTCAGCGCATGCACCCGTATCACATAATTTTCCCAGTCCTCTTTTGCAAACAAGCGTTCCAGTTCCGCCCTGTCATCTCCGGCCCTGTCACGGCATGCTTCCAGAATATCCAGATATTGCCGCCGGCCGCCGCAGTATGCAATTCCCTGTGCCGTGTGCAGATCGCCGATCGCCGGAATTTCTTCCGCTTCCCGTACCGCGGGCGCCTCTGTCTCTGTCCCCGGCTGATGAAGCACTTTTTCAGCCGGCAGATTGCGCTGCAGCACCCGCTCCAGAACAGAGATCTGCACCGGTTTTTCCAGAAAATCATCAAATCCCGCCTCGAGAAACATTTCCCGGCTGCCCGGCCCGGCATTGGCCGTCAGCGCGATAATGGGAACGCTGCGAAAATACAGCCCCGCCATTTCCCGGATACGGCGCATCGTTTCGATTCCGTCCATCTCCGGCATCATATGATCCATAAGTATGAGATCATAACACATATTTTCAACCGCCCGCAGGGCATCGGCCCCGCTTGTCGTATAAGTCACCCGAATCCGGTACTCTTTCAGCAGACCGTCGATCACGCGGATATTCATCAGATTGTCGTCCACCACCAGCGCATGGACATCGGGAGCCGTAAACCGGCCCGGCCGTATCATCTGCCGGCTGCCTTCCCTGCCGCCGTTTAAAACGGCGACTGCCGGCAATATGTAAAAAGGCTTATAAAGCCGCATAACGGCGGCATCGGTAATAAACGTTTCATCCGGACGGTCGATCACCGCGACAACACAAATCCGTTTCGCCAGATCGTTAAAATACGTTTCGTCTTCCAGATATTCCAGCAGACTGATAAAGATATGGCTGAATCCGTCATGACTCTGCCGGCGTTTCAGCTCCGCAAGATTCCGGCACATATGACATTTGACCCGGAGCTGTCCGGCCATATGGGAAATGCTCCCCGCGAATTCATCGCGGATAAAGTTCATATGGAACTGTTCCATATTAATATAAACGGCCACATGCAGCAGATCGCCGTTTTCCACCCGCGCAATCCCCTCTTCTCTGAGCACTTTCTGCGGAACGACAAACCGTACGACACTCCCTTTTCCCAGACGGCTCCTGATCGTAATGGTACCGCCCATTTTCAGGGTCAGCGCACGGGAAATGGCAAGCCCCAGCCCCATACCGCCTGCCTGCCGGCTGCGCCGGGCATCCACCTGACTGAAACTTTCAAACAGTTTTTCCAGACTTTCCTCACTCATGCCGATTCCGGTATCCTTCACCGACACACAGAGATTGATCCCGTATTTTTCTTTCCTGACACTTACCAGAATACAGACACAGCCCTCGTTTGTAAATTTGATGGCGTTATCCACGAGATTGGTAATTACCTTGCGGATCTTTTTTTCATCCCCGAAAAGCTGACAGGGGATGTCCGCATCGCAGCTTACGATCAGCTCGATCTTTTTATCCCCCTTTCGGGCCATGGCCGTATGAATCACATCGTTTATCGTCGAAGTGATATTGTAGGCTTCCTCTTCCAGCTCCATTTTTCCCTGTTGCAGCTGCGCAAAGTCGAGAATGTCACTGACCAGCAGCATCAGGCTGCGCCCGGCATCCCGAATGTCGAAAATATTGTCCCGAATCTTTTCCGCATCCTTTTCCCGCAGCGCCAGCTCGCTCATACCGCAGATTGTATTGACCGGCGTGCGGATCTCGTGACTGATATTGGCCAGAAAATCGTCCCGGCTCTGTTCCGCTTCCACCAGAGCATCGATAATCTTATAAAATTCATTTTTGTCTTCGTCCTGCTTTTTGATCCGAAAACAGATCACAATTCCCATGCAGACAAGGTTTCCCGTCTGCACCAGCAGGAGAAGACGGCGATCGCCGGATAAACCGGTAATCGTATGCGCAATCACGATATGATAAAACATAAGAAACAACAGCGAAGCCACGGCAAACCACAAAAGCCGGATAAAACCATAGAGCGCCACCACAAGCGTCAGAACCATAAAGGCGGGAACGCCGGCCGCCGGATCGTCCGTATGCATCGCGTACAAAATAAGTGTCAGATAAATCATTCCCGCCGTCAAAGCCGCCCGGATGCGGTATGTGTTATATTCACGCAAAAAAAGAATCCACCCCGCTGCGGCCAGCGCCAGCATCAATGCCGGAACCCACGCCGCACATCCTTTTCTGGCGATGCCGATACACAGGTTGACGGTATAGAGACTGTAAATTATCATAACAAAGCGCTCTCCCGCCCGCTGTCTCTGTTTATTCTGTTTAAAATATTCCAAAGCGCCACCTCCGCCTGAAAGCATGTATGTTCCTGCCTGTACCGGTACCCGAAAATATACCGGCGCAAACTGCCATTTCCGTTTTTGCGCCGGTATCCTCTTCTCTTATATACAGTCACCGCAGCTGCCGGTATGTTTTCCGCAGGATACGGAAAATGTCAGGGTTAAACTTTTTTCCCGCTTCCGCCTCCATCATTTGCAGCGCTTCTTCCCCTTTGTACGATTCCCGGTAGACACGCTGCTCGGTAATGGCGCAATACGCGCTTACCACAGAGACAATCTGTGCCGACAGCGGAATCTCATCTCCCCTGAGTCCGCAGGGATACCCGCTTCCGTCCCAGTTTTCGTGATGATAGTGTGCAATGTCAATGGACATCTGCAGGAAATCATTATAATCGTCCGTGTTCCGTATGTCTTCCAGGATCCTGGCTCCAACCGTGGTATGTGTGCGGATAACGGCCAGCTCTTCTGCACGCAATGCCCCTTTCTTTTGCAGAATGTCAATCGGTATCGCCATATTGCCCAGATCACACAGGGGCGCCGCCAGTTCCAGCGTATCAATAAACGTATCCGAGATCAGATGATCGTACTGTGCCGTAAGCTGCATGGCCTCTGCCAGCATCCGGCAGTTTACACGCAGCCGTTCCATATGATCTTTGTCATAACAGGCGTTTTCCCTCGCCACCCGCGTCAGTGCATACAGGACATTCTTTTTTTCCAGTTCCAGCTGCCGGAGCTGCTCACTGACGGATTTCTGGAGAAGCCGGTTCGTCTCCTGCAGTCTGTGGTTGGCATGGTGTAGTTTCAAATGCAGCCGCAGCCGCGCTTTCACCACCTCCGGGACGAACGGTTTCGTAATGTAGTCCTCACCGCCCAGATTAAATCCGTTTACTATATCTTCCGGCGAATCATACGCGGAAATAAAGATAATCGGTATCTCTCTTGTCTCCACATTTTCCTTCATCCGCCTGCAGACTTCATTGCCGTCCATCCCCGGCATGGCAATGTCCAGAATCATCAACTGCGGCCGTATCCGCTCCACAATCCGCAGCGCCTGCATGCCGTTTTCCGCCAGAACCGGATCATACCCCATTTCCCGGATAATATCCCGCAGGACAAACCGGTTGGTATCCACATCGTCCACTACCAGAATTTTGATCTCCTCTTTTTTTCCGGCAAACTCTTCCATTGCTTCCTCCTGCTATAACATATTCACCGCATTATCCCGGAAACGGCAGTTCCGCTCTCCGTATCCGGTCAAAAACAGGCGTCTTCAACAGGCGCCTGTTTGTATTGACCATATGCAGTGTTCTTGCTGCCGCTATCTGCGCAGTCGGAATCTCTGAACGGATTCCCGTAACCCCTCGGAATTATTTTCCAACTCTCTTGCCAGCGATGCCAGCTCCTGTGATGTTGCGGCATTGGTCTGCACCACATCACTGATCTGCTGCATACCCTGCGTCAGCTGTTCCAGAGACTGGGCCTGCTGCGTCGCGGACTCCGCGATGCGTTCTATCATTTCCGTTGACTGTTTTCCGCCTTCCACAACCGCCATCAACGCTTTCGTCGTATCGCCTGACAGAGAAGTTCCATACTGTACCTGTTTCATGGAATTTTCAATCAGTTCCGTAATGCTCTGCGCCGATTCCGAACTCTTATTGGCCAGATTCTGCACTTCATCCGCCACAATGGCAAATCCTTTCCCCGCCTCTCCGGCCCGCGCCGCCTCAACGGCCGCGTTCAGCGCCAGAATATTGGTCTGGAATGAAATATCTTCGATTGTCTTGATTATGCCGCCGATCTCCTGTGAAGACTTGGAAATATCCGCAATCGCCGCCGTCAGCGCTTCCATCTTCTCGTTACAGATCATCAAAGCGCCCATAGCGCCGGTCGAAGACTGCTGCGCCTGATTCGCGTCATGCGAAGTCCGGCTTACCTGTGTGGAAATCTCCTGAATGCTTGAGGAAAGCTGCTCCACCGCCGATGCCTGTTCCACCGTGCCGTTGGAAAGCAGTTCCGCATTCCCCGCCATACGCTGTGACTCCCCGGACACCAGCTCCGCCGTGCGGCTGATCTGGAGAAGTTCACGGTTCAGCGCATCCAGTATCTGACGCATCGCATTCTGAATCGGAAGGAATTCTCCCATGTAATCGCTGCCGATTGTCAGATCCATATTGCCCTGCGCCATCTGCGCAAGTTTCTGATCAATATCGTGAATGTACTGCTTCAGTTCCCGCTTGGTCTCATGGATGGAATCCACAAGCATACCGATCTCGGACGTGTCGGAGCGAAGTTCGAAATCCCGGGAAAGGTTTCCCTTGGAAATCTCCATCATCTGATCCCGGACTTTGATAACCGGTCGCAGGATTCCCGCTCTGACCAGCAGCATATTGAGCATCAGCATCAGCACAACGAGAACCGCCGCCGCGAACATCATAAACTTCAGAACTTCGGACTCCACGATCAACTGATCCACACGATCCCGCGTCCGGGCATCCAGATCTGCCAGAAACTGCTCTTTCAGCCCGTTGATCTGCTCGATAGCCGTCTTATATTCCGACCCGTAGACATATGTAACGGCCGCCTCACGGTCGCCCTCCATCACATGTTTCATGGCCGCTTCTTCCAACGGAATCAGTTCGTCGGAAATGGAAGCCATCTCGTTAATCATTGCCTGCTCCGCTTCCGTGATCCCGATCTCCTGCATGGCAGCAACGCCCTGATCGCGGTTTTTCAGATTGTTTACCTCATTCCAGTAATTGTCATAGTGTACCTGATCCCCCGTCGCCGCAAAAGCACGGACTTCATTTGTCAGATAAGCGGAACCGTTCATAAAGCGATTCGCGTTATAGGTCAGCGAAAAACGTTCTTCATTCGCCTCATTCAACCGGCCGCTGACACGGCTGTATGTAAACAATGAGTATACCATAAACAACAGCGCAAGAATGGAAAACCCATTCAGAATCAGGTTCAACAGTGACTGGTTTATTGCTTTCTTCATAAAATATGCCCTCCGGTGCATTCTGAGAGATTCAATTCAATACTATATTAAGTTTACAAAATTTTGCTGGAAATTACAACACTATTATGTAAAATAATCCGATTACCTGTTCATAATGACCGAAAAATGGTATAATAATTATCAAAATCGCACAAAAAGGAGGGGCCTATGCATATTTATTATAATCCGGGCAATCATACATTTCACCTGTGTAACCGTGACATCAGCTACATCATGACGGTGCTGCCGAACGGACAGATGGGCCAGCTTTATTTCGGCAGACGCATCCACCACAAAGATGATTTTTCCTACCTGCTCGAAACCCGCTTACGCCCGATGTCGGCATCCGTCTTCGACGACAGCAGCCTCTTTTCCATGGAACATATCCGGCAGGAATACGGACTGTACGGCACTACCGATTTCCGCCACCCGGCTGTGGAAATCCTGCAGGAAAACGGCAGCCGCATTTCCGATTTTGTATACAGAGAACATGAAATCGCGGACGGCAAGCCCCCACTTGACGGACTGCCGGCCACCTATACCGAATCACCGCAGGAGGCAAAAACCCTGCTCTTACATCTGGAAGATCCGCTGACCCATATCCGGCTGACGCTCCTGTATACGATATTTGCCTGGGGCGGCATTCTCACCCGCAGCGCCCGCCTGACCAACCACGGCGCGCACAGCGTGCAGCTCACAAGAGCCATGAGCCTGTGTCTGGATCTGCCGGACTGTGACTGGGAATGGCTGCAGTTTTCCGGTGCATGGTCCAGAGAGCGGTATCCGAAGCTCCGGCCGCTTGAACAGGGAATCACGGCCGTTGACAGTCTGCGCGGCCACTCTTCCCATCATCAGAACCCCTTTCTGGTCCTGAAACGGCATACCGCCGACGAGACACAGGGAGAGGTCATCGGGTGCAGTCTGGTCTACAGCGGTAATTTTCTGGCACAGGCGCAGGTGGATACATACGATACCACCCGCATTCTGCTCGGCATTCATCCGGCCGGATTCTCCTGGAAGCTCGAACCGGGCGCATCGTTTCAGACACCGGAAGCCGTCATGGTACACTCTGTCTGCGGACTCGGCGGCATGAGCCGCACCTTCCATACCCTGTACCGGGAACGGCTCGCACGGGGATTCTGGCGTGACCGGGAACGGCCCATATTAATCAATAACTGGGAGGCAACGTATTTTGACTTTACGCAAGACCGGCTGCTGGACATAGCAAAAGCCGCAAAAGACTGCGGCGTGGAACTCTTTGTACTCGACGACGGCTGGTTCGGAAAACGGGACAATGAACGCCGCGGGCTCGGCGACTGGACGCCCAATCCGCAGCGGCTTGCGCAGGGTATCGCCGGACTGGCCGAACGCATTACCGCCCTCGGCCTGCGGTTCGGCCTCTGGTTCGAGCCGGAAATGGTAAACCGGGACTCCGATCTGTTCCGGGCGCACCCCGACTGGGTGATCGAAACCCCCGGCAGACACAGTTCCCACGGCCGCTTTCAGTATGTTCTGGATTTCTCCCGCGCAGAAGTCGTCGACCATATTTACGACCGGATGGCAAAACTGCTGCGCGAAGCCGACATTTCCTACATCAAATGGGATATGAACCGCAGTATTACCGAGTGTTATTCCGGCGCCCTGCCTGCCGACCGCCAGGGCGAAGTATTCCACCGCTATATTCTCGGGGTGTACAGTCTGTATGAACGGCTGACCGCCGCTTTTCCGCATATTCTGTTCGAATCCTGCGCCAGCGGCGGCGGCCGGTTCGATCCCGGGCTTTTGTACTATGCGCCGCAGACGTGGACAAGCGACGATTCCGACGCAGTGGAACGGCTGAAAATTCAGTACGGCACCTCGTTCTGTTATCCTGTCAGCAGTATGGGCAGCCATGTGTCGGTCGTTCCCAACCACCAGGTAAACCGGATCACGCCGCTGCACACAAGGGCCAATGTCGCTTACTTCGGAACCTTCGGCTATGAGCTTGATCCCGGCAGTCTGACAGACGAAGAAAAATGCGCCGTAAAAGAACAGATCGCTTTTATGAAACAATACCGCCGTCTGATTCAATTCGGTGACTTCTACCGTCTCGCCAGCCCCTTCGGGCGCAATACCGCCGCCTGGATGTGTGTCAGCGGCGACCGCCGCACGGCAGTCATCGGCTGGTATCGAATCCTCAACGGGACCAATCTGCCCTTTGAGCGCATCCGCCTGCAGGGACTTGACCCGGAGCTGCCTTATGAAATATGGGAAGATAACACCAGACGCGGCGGCATCTATTACGGGGATGAACTGATGCACGCCGGCCTGATTACCAGCGACGCTTCCGCCGGCCAGCCGCTTCCCGGCGAACGGCCCGGCTGTGATTTCGATTCCCGGATATTTGTTTTACAGGCATAACGGCCGCGCGGGCACCGGCAGGGCCGTATCCGTCCGGTTCACCCAATCATCTCATACTGCATCCACTCATATTTGAGCCTGCTGCCTTCCGCAATCTCCGGCGGCAGCAGCGCTCTCGCCACAAGCTTACGGTCATCGCTTTCCACGTCTGTCCGTTTCAGATTCGCATAGTCACCGTCTATGCTGACAACTTCATAATACCATGTTTCCATATCACATTCCTCCTGTCACAACGCCCGCCTGTCATAAAGTTTCCATTTTCCGAAAAGCCATGGCATCGATATAGCGGCTTTCAAACGCCGGATGCTCCGCCAGATTGACCGGTTCACTGACGGCAATGATATGCGCCAGCTTCTCCCGTTCCGCACGCCGGCTCTCTTGCCGTTCCTTTGTCTGCGCGCCTGCACACATGCCTGATCCCGGCAGCGGCGCCGCATATCTGCCATAGCGGACGGCGCCGGCCAGCGACGCGTTTCCCACTGCCCGGCATCTTCCCTGCAGCGCGGCCGGTATCAGTCCGATCCCCGCCGCCTTATCGACATCCAGATAATAGCCAAAGCCGCCCGCCAGATACACCCGCTCCAGCCGCTCCCACCCGTCCGTCTCATCGAGTAGTATGGAAACCCCGGCGCAGATGGCCGCCTTTGCCATCTGCAGACTGCGGATGTCCTGCTGCCGCAGCAAAAGATTCCCCTGCACCCGGCAGCCGCTGTCAAACCACGGTTCCCGCAGCAGCCCGGTTTCATCCATAACGCCTGACTGCAGCAGGTCGAACGCCGCAGCCGTAATATCCGTTCCCACCGCCTGCGCACCGCCGCCCTCAAACGCACAGCCCGCAGCCGCCGCACTGCACACAATCCGCTCCCTGTTTCCCGCCGCCATCTCACCGTTTGTCCCCAGATCGATAAACAGTGTAAACGCATCATCCGCCGCCATACCGCAGGCATACAGCCCCGACACAATATCCGCTCCCACAAAAGCGGAGATGCCGGGCAGGAAAACCGCCGGATACCCGGCGACGGAAAAACGCGTGCCGCCGATATGATACGGCTGAAACGGCGCCTTTCCAAGCGTATCCACCGGATAGCCGAGCAGCAGATGCCCCATGGCCGTATTGCCGGAAACCACTACCGTATCAGGCTGCCCGCCCGCCGCTTCCATTGCCCGCAGACCGTCTGCCAGCGCGTCCTCCATGCATTTTTGCAGCTCTGCCGCCCGCCCGCTTTCGGCCGCCGATATGCGGGAGAGCACGTCCGTCCCGTAGATCCGCTGCGGATTCCGGAATGCCTGCGTATCCAGTACCGCCCCGGAACGCCGATCCACCAGCTGCATCACCACCGTTGTCGTCCCCAGATCAACCGCACAAAACTGCCCGGGCGGTATGTCTGCCGGCGCCGTATTCTCCGGCGGTTCGGCTCTGCCCTGCCGGGCGGTCCGCTCCGCGTCCGCCGCCTCCGCCTCGTGCACCGTCACAATCTCCGCCGCCGGTTCCGCCGCAAAACACAGCTCTATGTCACAGTCGGACACCGGTCTCGCCGTGCAGGCCAGCCGGTATCCCTCACGCAGTTCCTGCGGCGAAAAAAAGCGGCGGTCCGCTGCCGACGGCAGCGGCGCACCGGACGCAAACCGGACCCTGCACCGCCCACAGACGCCCCTGCCGCCGCAAAATCCATGTGCCCCGGCCCGCGCGGAAGCCGCAACCTGCTCCAGCGCCGTTCCCCTTCCCTTTTCCAGATAAAACCGCTTCACAGACATGCATCTTCCCCTTTCGCCGCCGCGCCGGACGCATCCGCCAGGAGCGTCTCCCGCCAGGCCGCGGTCAACCGTTCCAGATTCCAGGCCGCGTTTGCCGGGCTCGTTGACGGCAGTTTATAGAGCGGCGGCTGCCCTTCGCGCAGACAATACCGGCAAAAAAGCTGATAAGCCTTTCCGCCGTTTGCCATAATTCCCCGAATTCTCGCTTTTTCCAATATGACATTCATGTCATTTCCCGTCACGTTGCGGATCGAGCTGTCGGAAGATCCGACAATATCACAGGAAGCGATCACATCCCACAGCGCGATTCGGTTTCTCAGCAAAAACGATTTCTTGTCTTCTATTGCAGCGGGTACGCCGCCCCCGTAGATTCCCGCCAGCAGCTTCCAGAAACGATTCTGCGGATGCCCGTAATAAAACCGGTTTTCCCGCGATTTCACGGACGGGAATGAGCCGAGAATCAGCACCTCGGAATCGGCGTCGAACACCGGGCCGAATGTATGTGTAACATGTGTATATTCCATCACCCGTCCCCTTATATGGATTGAAACTGATTTCGTTCCCTGTTATATACATAACCGATTCCCGCCAGTTTTTCCGTGATTTCCGTCTGCGCCACATCCAGATCGTCGCACAGACGTTCCAGATCACAGTCATAATCCCGCAGCTTCAGATTGATAAAGCCAAGCAGCATAGCCGGATCCTTTGGTATCATTGTCTCTCCTCCTGTCTTTCCGCCGCCCCTGTCATTCCATCTTCAGTAACCGGGCCCATTCCATAATCTCCTTCCACGCCGTTTCGTCAAGCTCTTCGTCTTTATACAGTTTGCGTTTGTCCGCATCCGTAATCGGACGGATCACCTTACAGGGATTGCCCGCGGCGATACACCAGTCGGGAATATCCTTTGTCACCACGCTTCCCGCGCCGATCACGACGTTATTTCCGATATGAACGCCGGGACAGACCACCGTATTGCCGCCGATCCATACATGGTCGCCTATCGTGACTTCCTTTCCGTACTCATAGCCCGAATCCCGGCTGACGGGATATACGGGATGGCCCGCGGTATAAATCGACACATTGGGCGCCAACTGGCAGTAATCCCCGATTTTTATTCTGGCAACATCCAGAAGCGTACAGTTATAGTTGGCAAAAAAATCCTTGCCGACCTCAATATGGCTGCCATAATCACAGTAAAACGGCGGATTAATCAGCGCGCCGTCGGACTTCCCCAGAAGTTCCCTGACCACCGCTTTGATCCCTTCCAGATCCGTGCGGTCCATAAAATTCAGTTTCTGCAGGATTATCCGGCAGACCATCATTTCCTCCACCACACTGTCATCGGCAAGATACGCCACTCCCGCGTCTCTTCTCTCTCTGTTTGTCATTGTCTCCTCTCCTTCATAAAAATAATCAAAACTTGACTTTTTCCCTGCGCCATACTATAGTAATAGCGAAAACAAACTACATATATTACACGCTAGGGGTGCTTATTGGCTGAGACGAAACGGCACGGACCGTTTTAAACCCTCATTACTTGAACCGGATAATACCGGCGTAAGGAAGCGGAGCATGGACATATGCTCTACTGTCAGCAGCCCCTCTTTTTGTTGTAATGCAAAGGAGGATTTTTTTATGTTGTACGATGTTATCACCAACGAACAAAATGATGTGACCTATGTCCCGACCACAATGGGAAACCTGCTTCTGGCTGTCATCATAGTCGTCTTATTGCTGGCCGCCATGCTTTTTTCCGCAAGGAAAAGCCGAAAACTCTCCGTCAGGCAACTCGCGTTCTGCGCTGCGGCCATCGCTCTGGGAACCGTACTCTCCAACGTCAAACTGTTTCAATTCCCCTGGGGCGGTTCCGTCACGCTGCTCTCCATGCTGATCGTCTGTCTGCCCGGCTACTGGTTCGGTCTGGGAGCCGGTCTGATGACGGGCGTCGCCTACAGCCTGCTGCAGGTGCTTATAGATCCCTATATCCTCTATCCGGCACAGTTGATCCTGGATTATCTGCTCGCCTTCGGTGCGCTTGGGCTTTCCGGTCTTTTCACACAGGCACGGCACGGACTTATCAAAGGCTATATCGCCGGCATTCTGGGCCGCTATGTATTCACCGTGCTCTCCGGGCGGATCTTTTTCGCCTCATATGCCTGGGAAGGATGGGATCCGCTCCTCTACTCCCTGACCTATAACGGCATTTATATTTTCGCGGAAGCGGCTGTCACCATTATTCTGCTCCTGCTGCCGCCGGTCAAAAATGCAATGATCCGGGTGAAACAGTCCGTATCCTGACAGAGATGAACATCCCCCTCAAAACCGACAGCGGCCGTGGATCGCATCTCCACAGCCGCTGTCTGCACGCATAACTTCGTCAGTTTCCCGATACTTCCACATACTTTGGCTCTTCCACCATAAATCCCTGCCGTTTCAACGCCTCCGTATCCATCACATGGCGATTGTCCATCGTTTTCATAATATCCGTAATCTCAATATCCCGGTTGCCGCGCAGCTCGAGGTCAATCACACTGTTATCCCGAAAATTCAGCAGCACGGGACGCAGGATATTGCCGGGATTAACGCTGATTACAAGCGCCTTGTCTCTCGTATTCAGTTCCACGCTCGTGCCGGGCGCCAGAATGTGAATCGAATCCAGCAGCCCCCTGACCGCCCTTGCGTCATAGACATCGGGATGCTCCAGCAGATGTCTGACCGCTGTCACCTCGGACGAAGGGTTCTGCCCGAACTGCATGGCAGTCATCTGATCGTATGTCTGCGCCACCGCCATTACCTTCGCCTCTTCGGAAATATGAATGTCAGGCTTTTGCCCGTCCTGAAAATCCCGGATACAGCGGTAACACTGCCCGCAAATCCGCTTCACCGAAGCGTCCCCCATATAGGCCTGATCGAGAATCCGAAATCCCTCTGCCTGCATATTGTCGAGAACGCGCTTCTCTTCCGCGTCCAGATCATTTTTTCCGATCATATCACGGGGAAGGCGGAGCTGGCCGATGTCATGCAGAACCGCCGCGCGCACTGCGGAATGCTGTACATTTTTCCCGAGTTTCATCGCATGACAAATCATGGCACACAAAATCGCCACATTCAGCGAATGTTTATACAGATAATCCTCCCGGCTGCGCAAGCCCTGAATAAAATTGATCTTATGATCCAGGTTCCCGTAACTGCGAATGATATTGCTGACGATTGTCTCGACTTTGCCTGCCTTGCGGGTATCCCACAGCCGCTTCATCTCTTCCTCAATGCTGAATACCTGCATCATCTGGAAACGCTCAAATTCAAGATCATCCGCCGTCATCGGCGGGACAGGCTCCGCCGGTTCCAGAATAAAAATGCCGATCAGACCAAATGTGCGGATACTCAAAATACCCTGTCCGGTCAGTTTGGAGTTCCTCTCATACAACAAGACACCATTTCTGTTATAAATCGGCCGCGCCAGGCGCATGCCGACTTTCAGATCATCACTCTTTACAAATTGCATTGCCCCACCCCTCGGAAATTTTCACAAAGAATCCGTCTTCCACAACAAACGGAATCATTCAGCCCGCATCATTCGCAAAACCGGCAAACACATACCACGCCGCAGCCTGCAGCACGCTCTCATGCTGTATCCAGATTCTGGGATATTGTCCCGCCGGAAGCGGGCAGGACACGTTGCCCGTCTCAAAAGTGACCGAGCGGACGGGTGTCTCACCGCTGTATATCCAGTCAAGATAGCTGCCCGACGCACCGCCGCTTCCCATCCGCTTATAGGGGACAAACGACAGCATATAAGAAGAAAACAGTGTGTTGAGATCCGTATATTTGCTCTCGGATGTATTCCAGTATGCCACTTCCCCCATCGAATGATAGCTGATTACCACCGCCGGCCGATACTGCAGCGTGACAGATCCGAGAGAGGCCGCTTCCGGCTCCGAAAACGGCTGCAGCCCCGGGAATCCCGCATAAGAGGGCTGTACGGCGCTTGTGCCGATCGCAAAACCAAAGGGAAAGTTCTTATTCAGATCCACGCCGCGGGCATTGGCTTTCCACTTTTTCAGATATACGTCGTAAGGACTTTGTGTCCGTCCTGCGGCGACATCATACGCATAGCAGATCCGCACCATCTGCACCAGTTCCGGCGACCGCAGGCCGGCTTCTCCGAACTGGCTGACGGCGATACCGTCGGGATTGACCATCGGCACGATATGGACCGCCACATTGGTAAATATATCCCGATAGGTGCTTCCGTGAAAAACCCCGCTGTCATAATAATCCAGACACTGTTCCACCTGTTCCATCACAAGCAGTGGATTCATGTATTCCCGGGCATGAATGCCCGCATGTACGAGAATATGCCGGGACGCATTCTGTCCGCCCATAGTCAGCGCGTACAGATTGCGGCCGTCTGCGGACGTGCCTGTCACGTCAACGCGCAGCAGATCGGGATAGCGTGCCTGCAGTTCCCGGATATCCGCTTCCATCTCTTCATAGGTATAAATGTCATAATCGGCAACAACGGCATCCGTCCGTTTCAAGTATCGCACATCCGTATACCCTTCCAGCTCCGTGCCGCAAACGCGTATCCTGACAAGATAATCCGTCGGCCCTTCGATAACCTGTACCTGTGTCTGATCCGCAAGCACCGCTGTCGGCTCTCCGGTCAGAGACGGATCTGCAAAGACATACAATCCCGGCCCGGAAAACCGCACGTGATACACCGGAAGATCCGCCTGTGCCGGCGCATCCTCCGCCGCCCTGACCGGAAGCAGGCATGCGGCAGACAAAAACAGAGACAGCACAGAAAGCAACACCGTATTTCTTATGTATTTCATTGGAAATGTGCCTCCTGTCGGTCTTATATTGCGAACTGTTCCATCAGTTTTACCATTGCTTCCACCTGGGTTTTCTGTTCCTCGCTGACTGCCGCCGTCTCTTCCGACGTCGCCGAGTTGTTATCGACGGCTCCGGATACTTCCACGACGTTTTCATTCATATCACGCATCTGCAGCGCGTCTTTTTTCAGTATTTCCACAATCTGTTCCATCTTTTCCGTCGCCGCTTTCGCGTCGGTCATAACCGCGCTCATATTTTCCGCTGTCTCGTCCGCGATCGCAATACTGCGATCCATTACCGAAACCGTTGTCTCGATCAGCTCGGTTGTCTTACCGGCAGCCTTTGCCGACTCGTTCGCCAGATTTTTCACCTGCTCTGCCACAACCGCGAATCCTCTGCCGGCTTCTCCCGCCCTTGCCGCCTCGATCGCCGCATTCAGCGCCAGGAAGTTTGTCTGGGTGGCGATTCTTTCAATCGCTTCGATAATCGAACTGATTTCCCTTGAACATCTGCTGATCTCCTGAATCGCATCCTTCAACTCTTCCATCTTCTCATTGCCCTTCGCAAGCGTCACGCCCGCTTCGGAGGCAATCTTGGCGGATTCTTCCGCCTCCTGCGAATTTTCTTCCATACTCCGGGTCATGCCTTCGAATGCCACCATCAGCTCAGACACCTGGGAAGCCTGTGTCGTACAGTTTTCCGCCAGATCCTGCGCGGCACATGCCAACTGCTCGGATCCGCTTTCAATCTGCTCCGAAACATTGCGGATTGTCAGAAGTGTCTCCCGCATCTTCTCCCCGATCTGCTGAAACGATTCTTTAATCGATACAAATTCTCCCACATACTCCTGTTTGATCTCGATTCTGTAATTGCCGTTCCCCATCTCCCCGAGCGTTTTCGTGATTTCCGCCACCATGCCGAGCAGATTCTTTTTCATAAAAGCAATCGAGGAAACCATCTTTCCGACTTCACTGTCATCCTCTTCCAGCGCAAGCGGCGTGTGAAAATCGCCTTCCGCCAGCACGGCCATCTGGTCCGACACTTTCTGGATCGGCACCAGAAGTTCCTTTTCCGAAAACCGGATCGTCTTTACGAACTCGGCAACGACATACAGAAAAGAAACGGCAAACAATACCTCAAAAACAATCTGCATCCCTTTCAATACGGACTGCTTTTTTTCCTTACTGTCCAAAATGTTCTGAATCGTCTCATCTGTCTGCCGGCTGATCCGGTTGACGGTATCTTCATACTCTGTGCTGAATACGCACGCCTGCGCCATCTCCAAATTGCCTTCCTGCACATGGGCGATTGCCTCTTTTTCCAGAGGAACGAGATTTTCCGACATGGATGCAATCTCATTCAGACTCGCCCATTCGGCATCTGTCATCGCACATTTCTGCAATGTTTCAATCGCTTTCTCCCGATTGCGGTCCGTATTCAGTTCCTTCATATATCCGTCATAATATTCCTCGTTCCCCGTGACGGCATAAGACTGTATATTAAATGTGAGCGTCTTGGAGCCAATGCGGTACTGATTCAATGCCACTGTTGTATCAAGCTGTGTACTGTGTACGTTCGACATGGCAATATTAAATGCAATAAATCCAAGCAGCAGCACGATTCCTGTCACTACCGAAATCAGAGCCTGACGCACCAGCCGTCTGAGCTGCGCAGCCTGACTCTTTTTTCCCAACATCCTGCTTTCCCTTTTTTCCATAGTTCCTCTCCTGTAAATCCACACTATTTTTGTTACCGGTACCGATGATGTTGAGACAGAAGGTATAAATCAAAATTCCAGCAGTCAGGTAATACAACGTGGTCGCGGCATTTTTGCCCAGTAGACGCAACATCATATTTATTATAGCGAAAAAATCGCATCTGAGCAATTCTTTTACGAAAAAACTTTTGCTGACCCACATTTTTTTGGTGATAATACACAAATACGCAAAGCGCCTGCGGCTGTCAAAACAGCCACAGGCACTTTTGTCGGGCAGCTATTGCGTTCCGAGATTCGTATATCCCATCAGGCTTTCGTCGACCGCTCTGGCAGTCTCTCTGCCCTCCCGAACGGCCCAGACAACAAGTGACTGCCCTCTGTGCATATCGCCCGCGGCAAACACCGTCTCCACGCCTGTGCGGTATCCGCCCGGTTCCGTTTTCACCCGGCCCCGCTCGTCAAGTGCTGCGCCGAAGGCGTCCGCCACATATTTTTCACTGCCCAAAAACCCGGCGGCAATCAGCACGATCTGCGCCGGCAGCATCTGCTCGCTGCCCGCGATCTCTTTCATGACAAAACGGCCGTTTTCGTCCTGCTCCCGGCGCAGCTTTATAGTCTTTACCCCTTTCAGCTTTCCGTTTTTATCCTTCAGAAATTCCTTCACGGTAGTCTCGTATATCCGGGGATCATGGCCGAACACGGCAATGGCCTCCTCCTGACCGTAATCCGTCACGGCCACTCTGGGCCAGGCGGGCCAGGGATTGTCGTCCGCACGGGTGTCGGGCGCCTTGGGCATCATCTCGATCTGGGTCACGGACTTGCAGCCATGCCGCACCGCCGTTCCCACACAGTCATTGCCCGTATCACCGCCGCCGATGATTACGACATCTTTCCCTCTGGTCTGTATATATTTCCCATCGGAAAAGGCAGAGTCCAGCAGGCTCCTGGTATTGGCTTTCAGAAAATCCACGGCAAAATAAATACCCTCCGCTTCCCTGCCCGGCGCCTGAATGTCCCGGGGCCGCGATGCACCGCAGGCCAGCACTACCCTGTCGTATTCTTTCAACAGCTTTTCGGCTTTTACATCCTTTCCGACGTCCACGCCCGTCACAAACGCAACGCCCTCCGCTTCCATAATCCGCAGTTTCCGCTCCACGACGGATTTTTCCAGTTTCATATTGGGGATACCGTACATCAAAAGTCCGCCCGCTCTGTCGGAACGCTCAAATACGGTGACACTGTGTCCCCGTTTATTCAACTGGTCCGCCGCGGCGAGCCCGGCGGGACCGCTGCCGATCACCGCCACCTTTTTCCCGGTTCGGACTTTGGGCGCTCTGGCCTGTGCGTACCCCTGTGCATAGGCGTTTTCGATTATGGCATATTCGTTTTCCTTCGTCGCCACCGCCTCGCCGTGCAGCCCGCACGTACAGGCTTTCTCGCACAGTGCGGGACACACTCTGGCCGTAAACTCGGGAAAGTTATTTGTCTTTATCAGACGGTTATATGCCTCTTTCCAGTTTCCCCGGTAAACCAGATCATTCCATTCCGGCACCAGATTGTGCAGCGGACAGCCGCTTGCCATACCGTCCAGCGTCATACCGGACTGGCAGAACGGCACCCCGCACTCCATACAGCGGGCGCCCTGCAGACGCTGTTCCGCTTCCGGAAGGTGTGTGTGAAACTCGTTAAAATGCCTGATTCTCGTTTTCGGCGGCTCCGCTTTGGATGTTCTGCGCGCATATTCCATAAATCCGGTTGATTTTCCCATCGCTCCTGCCTCCTATTGTTTCATATTCGCATAAAACGCTTCGATCTGCGCCTGCTCCGCAGACAGTCCCTTTTCTTCCATCTGAACGATCGTTTTCAGCATCCTGTCGTAGTCATGCGGAATTATTTTTTTAAACTGCGGAAGGTATTCCCCGAAATGTTCCAATATCTCTTTTCCCTTTGCGGAACCCGTACAGGCCACATGCTCCCGGATCATCTCTTTTAGCTCCAGCACGTCGTATTTGGACGTAATCTCCGAGAAATACACCATTTCCTTGTTTACTCTCGTATACAGATCGCTGTCTCTGTCCAGCACGTAGGCGATGCCGCCGCTCATACCCGCCGCAAAGTTTTTCCCGGTTTTCCCGAGCACGACCACGCGCCCGCCGGTCATATATTCGCAGCCGTGGTCGCCCACGCCTTCCACAACCGCCAGCGCCCCGGAGTTGCGGACGCAGAATCGTTCCCCCGCCACGCCGTTGATAAACGCCTTGCCGCTCGTCGCGCCGTAGAGCGCCACATTGCCGATAATAATGTTTTCGTCCTCCCGGAACCGGCTGCCCGCAGGCGGACAGATTACCAGCTTACCGCCGGACAGTCCCTTGCCGAAATAGTCATTGCTGTCTCCGGTCAACTCCAGAGTCAGCCCTCTGGGGATAAACGCGCCGAAACTCTGGCCGCCGGCGCCCCGGCAGATAATCCGGTATGTGTCTTCCGCCAGCGTGTCCCCGTATTTCTTTGTGATCTCGGAGCCGAATATCGTTCCGAACGCCCGGTCCGTATTGCCCACCGCTACCTCGAGCCGGCCGCCCCGACCGCTCTCCAGCGCCTTGCCGAGCCGGCGCAGCAGCACCGTCTCGTCGAGCGTTTTTTCCAGCGCAAAATCATAGACCTGTTTCGGGTCGAATGTCACCTTTTCCCGGCTGCCCGCATAAGGATTGTCCAAAATGCTGTGCAGATCGACTTTGCGGCCCCGTTCGTCCGGATTGTCTTTTTTCTTCAACAGTTCCGTATGTCCCACCAGTTCATCCACCGTGCGGACACCCAGTTTCGCCATATACTCCCGCATTTCCTGCGCGATAAAGCGCATAAAATTCATGACATATTCCGGTTTGCCCCGGAAGTTCCTGCGCAGCTCCGGGTTCTGTGTCGCCACGCCGACGGGACAGGTGTCCAGATTGCAGACACGCATCATAATGCAGCCCATCGTCACAAGCGGCGCCGTCGCAAACCCGAATTCCTCCGCGCCCAGTATGGCGGCAATTATCACATCCCGGCCGCTCATCAGTTTGCCGTCCGTCTCAATGCGGACTTTGCTGCGCAGACCGTTCATAATAAGTGTCTGGTGCGTTTCCGCCAGCCCCAGTTCCCACGGCAGGCCCGCGTTGTGGATCGAGCTGCGCGGCGCCGCGCCGGTGCCGCCGTCATAACCGGAGACGAGAATAACCTGTGCGCCGGCCTTCGCCACGCCCGCGGCAACCGTGCCCACCCCCGCCTCGGATACCAGTTTCACGGAAATACGGGCGTCCCGGTTGGCGTTTTTCAGATCATAGATCAGCTGCGCCAGATCTTCGATCGAATAAATGTCATGATGCGGCGGCGGTGAAATCAGCCCCACGCCCGGCGTGGAATGCCGCGTTTTCGCAATCCACGGATATACTTTGCCGCCCGGCAGATGGCCGCCCTCGCCGGGCTTGGCGCCCTGCGCCATCTTGATCTGGATCTCTTCGGCACTGACCAGATAGCGGCTGGTGACACCGAACCGGCCGCTGGCCACCTGCTTGATGGCAGAGCAGCGGTTTGCACCGTCCGGCCCCGGTTCCAGACGTTCCGCCTCCTCACCGCCCTCGCCCGAATTGGACTTGCCGTGCAGTTGGTTCATGGCGATGGCCAGCGTTTCATGCGCTTCTTTGGAGATGGAACCATATGACATCGCCCCCGTTTTGAAGCGGGTCACAATCTGCTCCACACTTTCCACTTCTTCGATCGGAACCGGCTTTTCCGCATACCGCAGTTCCATCAGTCCACGCAGATTCTTCGCGGCATCCTCCCCGTTGACAAGCGCCGTATACTGCCGAAACATCGCGTAATCGCCACGTCTTGTCGATTCCTGCAGAAGATGGATGGTCGCCGGGTTGTACAGATGTTCCTCGCCGCCGCTGCGCATCTTATGACTGCCCGGGCTGTCGGGCATCAGATCGTTCTCCAGACCGAGCGGATCAAACGCGGCCGAATGCAGGGCATCCTGCTCCCGCTCGATGTCTTTCAGTGTAATGCCGCCCACACGGCTGACCGTGTTGATAAAATATTTATTTATGACATCACTGTCAATTCCAATCGCTTCAAAAATCTGCGAACCCTTATAGGACTGAATCGTGGAAATTCCCATCTTGGACGCAATCTTGACAATGCCGTGCAGCACCGCATGCGTGTAGTCTTCCACCGCCGCATAATAATCCTTGTCCAGCATCCGGCTGTCAATCAGCTCCCGGATCGACTCCAGCGCCAGATACGGATTGACCGCGCAGGCCCCGTAGCCGAGCAGCGTCGCAAAGTCGTGGATTTCCCGCGGCTCGCCGGATTCCAGAATCAATGCCACGCTCGTGCGCTTTTTCGTGCGCACCAGATATTCGTTGAGCGCCGATACCGCGAGCAGCGACGGGATGGCCACATGATTTTCGTCCACACCGCGGTCGGTGAGAATCATAATATTCACGCCGTCCCGGTATGCCCGGTCCACTTCCACAAACAGCCGTTCAATCGCCCGTTCCAGACGGGTGTTTTTATAGTACAGAATCGGAACTTCCGCCACCCGGAATCCCTCCGCCTGCATATTTTTTATTTTCAGCAGATCCAGATTGGTCAGAATCGGATTGTTGACTTTTAATATATTGCAGTTTTTCGGCGTCTCTTCGAGCACATTCCCCTCTGTGCCGATATATACCGTTGTCGATGTGACGATTTCCTCCCGGATCGCGTCGATCGGCGGGTTTGTCACCTGTGCAAAGAGCTGTTTGAAATAGTGAAAGAGCGGGTGGTGAATTCTGCTCAACACCGGAATGGGCGTGTCCACCCCCATCGCCGCAATGGCCTCCGCGCCGTTCAGCGCCATCGGCAGAATGCTTGTCTTTAGTTCGTCATACGTATACCCGAACGCCTTCTGCATCCGCTGCCGCTCTTCCTGTGAAAATTCCGGCATCCGCCTGTTGGGAATCTTCAGATCCTTCAACGCAATCATATTGCTGTCCAGCCACTCCCCATACGGCTGTCTCGACGCATACGATTCCTTCAGACTGTCATCGTCGATAATCCGCCCCGCTTTCGTATCGACCAGCAGCATCTTGCCCGGATGGAGCCGCTCCTTTTTCACAATCCGCGCCGGGTCAATATCCAGCACCCCTGCTTCCGAGGAGAGAATCAACTGGTCATTGTCCGTAATATAGTACCGGGAGGGACGCAGGCCGTTCCGGTCCAGCACCGCTCCCATAATATCCCCGTCGGAAAAGACAATGGATGCCGGCCCGTCCCACGGTTCCATCATCGTCGCATAGTACTGGTAAAAATCTTTTTTCTTCCGGCTCATCGTGCGGTTGTTCGCCCACGGTTCCGGTATGGTAATCATCACGGCCAGCGGCAGCTCCATTCCGCTCATCACGAGAAACTCCAGTGTATTGTCCAGCATGGCCGAGTCGGAACCGGCGGCATTGACCGCCGGCAGTACCTTGTGCAGCAGTCCGTGCAGTTCTTCGGACTCCATATTTTCCTCCCGCGCCAGCATTTTGTCCACATTGCCGCGGATGGTATTGATCTCCCCGTTGTGCACGATAAACCGGTTGGGATGCGCCCGCTCCCAGCTGGGATTGGTATTGGTGGAAAAACGGGAATGCACCATGGCGATCGCAGAATCGTAATCCTCGCTCTGCAGATCCTGAAAAAACGTGCGGAGCTGTCCGACCAGAAACATCCCCTTGTATACAATCGTCCTGCTGGAAAGCGACACCACATACGTATTGTCCGTGGACTGCTCAAAAATGCGGCGCACGATATAGAGAAGCCTGTCAAAATCCAGCCCCCTGGCAACCTGCTGCGGCTTACGGATAAAAGCCTGCATAATGCACGGCATACACGCCGCCGCTTTCTGCCCCAGAACTTCCGGCGCCGTCGGAACCGCACGCCAGCCCAGAAACGTCAGTCCTTCCTTCTGAACGATAATCTCGAACATTTTCTTCGCCTGATTGCGTTTCAGTTCGTCCTGCGGGAAAAAGAACATGCCAATCCCATACTCCCGCTCGCCGCCCAGACAGATGCCGAGCGGTTTTGTCACCTTCGAAAAAAAGCGGTGTGAAATCTGCACCAGAATCCCCACCCCGTCACCGGTTTTGCCCTCTGCATCTTTCCCGGCTCTGTGTTCCAGATTTTCCACGATTTTCAGAGAATTCTCCACGATCTCCCGGCTTTTGACGCCCCGGATATTGACGCAGGCGCCGATGCCGCAGTTGTCGTGTTCAAAGCTTTCCCGGTAGAGCGGCGGGACGGGACGGCTGGAAACTGCATCGAACATAAAATCATCATTCCTTTCCTGTGTTTTACACAATAAAAGTTTAAAAAAACGTTTCAAAGACCGCGCAGACGCGATTGGCGGCAGTGCGGTAAAACGCAAAAACCGAAGATGTCACTGCGCCTTTGCAGTATTCCACCTTCGGATTTATTTTATCACTCTATATTATTTTGCCTTGGGCTATATCATACATCGTTTTCGGCGGCCTGTAAAGCCCCCAATTTTATGCAACGCACCGCCCCCTGTGCACCACGGCGAGACATCCCGCAGAAACGGCCAGAAATATCACGCACAAAAGCGGTGTATTGACCGCCTCCCCCACCGCCGGGTAATACGCAGCGGTGAAAACGCATATATTCGCAAGGCCGTGCATCATCACCGGTATCGAAAATCTGCCGGTCATTTCGTAGGCATAGGTCAGCAGCATCCCCATCAGCATCCCATACATGGCCTGCACCAGATTGCCATGATAGACGCCGAACAACGCCGCCGAGGCAATCCCCGAAGCCACCAGCGAAAAATACCGTTTCATGCGGTTGTAAATCAGTCCGCGGAACAGCGCTTCCTCCGCCAGCGGAGAGATCAGCCCATATAAGACAAGGCCGGCCGGAAACGCAATCTGATACTGCATCTGTTCCGTCTCATAATAACCCGCGGACATCGCCGCGATTTTCAGAAAAGCAAACAGAATATTCACGCCCAGCGCGGACGAAACGGCCAAAATCCCCATAACCGGGTACGACGCCCGCGTCCGGGGTTTCCATCCGGTGCGCTCTTTGGAAAACAGCGGTATCAGCGCTCCCGCTCCCGCCAGCATCGAACACGCCTTTGCCACGTTTGCCAGCACAAGACTGTTCTCATACAGCCAGGCAAAGGAAAAAAAGGTCTGCGACACCAGACGCAGTAGTGTTATGACCAGAATATAACAGGCATTGCCCGCCAGATACCAGACAAGAAACGGCAGCATGATATACCATGTGCTCTGTGCATAATAACCGATGCCGTTCGGCCGTTTGTCTCTGCCCGGGCGGTACACCGCGAGCCGATCCTGACAGTCACCGCCGCCTGAGCGTTCCTCTTTTTTCCCCGGGGCCGCGGCTTTTTTTCCGCTGTCCGCCCGATTCCGCAGGAGAAATTTTTCCAGATCGGCAACCGACTTTGCAATATAATCCGCTCCGGCAGCCTCCAGCTCTCCCTTCCCGCCATATCCGAAAGAGACGCCCACCGTCGTGAGGCCGTGCTTTTTCCCGCCCTGTATGTCAAATTTACGGTCCCCGACCATGGCGCCGCGGCCTTTGCACGCTCCGAGCCTGCGCAGCGCTTCCGCCACCACTTCTTCCTTTTCGCCGCGGCTGCCGTCCATATTGCTGCCCACGATCACATCAAAGCAGGTGTCAATGCAAAAATGCGCCAGAATCTTTGTGACAAACGCTTCCGGCTTGCTCGATGCCACCGCCAGCCGGATGCCCGCCGCCTTTAAATGTTTCAGCATATCGGCAATGCCGGGATATATTTTATTTTCATATATCCCGACCGGCGCAAACCGTTTCCGGTAATCGGCAACGGCCATCGCCGCCTGCTCCTGCGTCATATTATAAAATTCCATAAAGCTCTCACGCAGCGGCGGCCCGATAAAAGGTTCCAGCCTGCGCAGATCGGATTCCCGGATCCCCTGCCGGCTGAGCGCAAACTGCACGCTCTTGGTAATGCCCTCTCCCGGATCGGTCAGTGTTCCGTCCAGATCGAAAAGTATGTATTGAAACATAACGATTTCCTTTCTTTGTGCCTGCGGGCAGAGCGCGGAAAACGTTTCTTATCCGGCTCTGCCCTCCGCGCATATTATACCATTGATCCCTCGGAATGTCATCTTGTCCTTGCCGATTTTGCCGAACTGGCGTATGATTACAGAAACAGGCGGCCCGTTCAGGCGCATATGTGCGAAAATCATCCGAACGGCTGCATTTTATATCGAAAGCCGCAAGAAACATCTGCCCTGACCCAAAAGCCGCACCAAAAGGAGGAATCTATGCGTTATCAACATATCGTATTTGACATTGACGGAACACTGATCGATACGGAGTATGCCGTACTGCATTCCCTGCAGAAAACAATCCATACCCTAACCGGACAGCATACGGAAACCGAACAACTGACCTTTTCTCTGGGAATTCCGGGGGAAGAAGCGCTTCAACAGCTCAATATCCCTGACGTTTCCGGTGCGTTAAAGCTCTGGATTCAGTATTTGCGGGAATTATCCCACACCACCTGTCTGTTTGACGGCATAGAGCAGGTCCTGGAAACGCTCCAAAGCGCCGGCTGCCATATCGGTATTGTCACCTCACAGATTCGCAGCCATTTTGAGAGCGATTTCGGCAAACGTCCGATCCGCCGCTATTTCGAAACCGTCGTCTGCGCCGATGACACCGAAAAGCACAAACCCGATCCGGAACCGCTCCTGCACTATATGGCACAGACAGGTGCACCGGAGAGTCAGGTTCTCTATATCGGGGACAGCAAATATGATATGATGTGTGCCCGGAGCGCACATGTCGATTTCGCGCTGGCCGGATGGGGCAGCCGCGGGCGCGTGGACGCGCCCTGCATCCTGCAGGCACCGGCTGACATACCGGAAAAGTATCTGCCGTTTTGTTTCCGCATGTATATCCGATACCGGCATCACGCTTCCTTTTCCGCAGTCAGCGCACCGTCTCTCACATCGATGCGTATCGCATCGCCGCCTGCCACCGCATCGGTAAGAATCAGTTTCGCCGAAAGTGTCTCCACATGTTTCTGAATAAACCGTTTCAGCGGCCTTGCACCGTAGACCGGATCGTATGCATTGTCCACGATAAAGCATTCCGCCTCCGGCGTCAGCGTCACGGAGAGTTCCCGATCCGCCAGCCGTCTGTTCAGATCGGCCATAATCAGACGGATAATGCCGCCGATATTGTCCTTTGTCAACGGTTTAAACAAAACCGTTTCATCCAGACGATTGAGGAATTCGGGGCGGAACGAAGCATGCAGTTCCTGCATCACACGTTCCTGCGCCTCCGCCCGGATCTCGCCGTTATCGGCAATGCCTTCCAGCAGATGCGGCGCGCCGATATTGGAAGTCATAATCAGAATGGTATTTTTAAAATCCACCGTACGGCCCTGCGAATCGGTAATGCGGCCGTCATCCAATACCTGCAGCAGCACATTGAATACGTCGGGATGCGCTTTCTCAATCTCGTCAAACAAGACGACGGAATAGGGCTTTCTTCTGACCGCTTCGGTCAACTGTCCGCCCTCCTCGTATCCCACATATCCGGGAGGCGCTCCGATCAGTCTCGACACGGCATATTTTTCCATATATTCGCTCATATCGATACGCACCATATTGTTTTCGTCGTCAAACAGCGCCGCCGCCAGCGCTTTGGCCAGCTCGGTTTTCCCCACGCCGGTCGGTCCCAGGAAAAGGAACGACCCGATCGGCTTGCCCGGATCCTTGATCCCCGCCCTGGAGCGGATAATCGCCTCCGTCACCTTCGTCACGCCTTCGTCCTGTCCCACAACCCGTCTGTGAAGTTCTTCATCCAGATGCAGCGTCTTATTGCGCTCACTCTCCGTCAGCCGGGCAACCGGGATTCCCGTCCACCGGGATATAATTCGCGCAATCTCTTCCTCGGATACATTTTCATGCACAAGAGAAAGTTCCTGCTTTTTCGTATTTTCCTCTTCGATCTCCAACTGCTTTTTCAGTGCCGGCAGCTTCCCGTAGCTGAGTTCCGCCGCCTTCTCCAGATTGCCTTCCCGCTGCGCAATCTGAATCTCGTTATTCAGACCTTCGATCTCTTCCCGCAGTCTGGAAAGTTTCTCGATCGATGCCTTTTCATTGTCCCACTGTGCCTTGCGGTTCTGAAACTCCGCTTTCTGTTCGGCCAGTTCTTTCTGCAGGGCTTCCAGACGTTCCCGGCTCAACCGGTCGTCCTCTTTTTTCAGTGCGGCTTCCTCAATCTCCATCTGCATCACCCGTCGCTGCAGTTCGTCCAGCTCCGTCGGCATGGAATCCAGCTCTGTCTTAATCAGCGCGCAGGCTTCGTCCACCAGATCGATCGCCTTGTCCGGCAGAAACCGGTCGGAAATATAACGGTTGGAAAGGATGGCTGCGCTCACCAGCGCGCCGTCCAGAATCTTAACGCCGTGGAACACTTCATACCGCTCTTTCAGCCCGCGCAGAATGGAAATCGTATCCTCTACGGTAGGCTCCTCCACCATAACCGGCTGGAAGCGGCGTTCCAGAGCCGCATCCTTTTCGATATACTGCCGGTATTCGTCCAGCGTCGTCGCGCCGATGCAGTGCAGCTCGCCCCGTGCCAGCATCGGCTTCAGCATATTGCCGGCGTCGAGCGCACCGTCCGTCTTGCCCGCGCCCACAATCGTATGCAGCTCGTCGATAAACAGAATAATCTGTCCGTCGCTGTTTTTCACATCCTCCAGCACCGCTTTCAGTCGTTCCTCAAACTCACCGCGGTATTT
>CAJUCC010000037.1 GCA_910585205.1 uncultured Lachnospiraceae bacterium | reverse complement strand
TACCGGTAACAACTGTCTTACGAGTCTCTTCTTTGATACCAACGATTTCAACTTCTTCGTTCAGGTGCAGTGTACCACGCTCTACACGGCCTGTAGCAACCGTACCACGGCCTGTGATTGTGAATACGTCCTCAACAGGCATCAGGAAAGGCTTGTCAGTTGCTCTCTCCGGATCCGGAATGTATTCGTCAACGTTATTCATCAGTTCCATGATCTTGTCGCCCCACTCACCGTTCGGATCTTCCAGAGCTTTCAGTGCGGAACCTTTGATAATCGGGCAGTCATTAAATCCATACTCTTCAAGCTGTTCTGTTACTTCCATCTCAACCAGCTCGATCAGCTCAGGATCATCTACCATATCGCATTTGTTCAGGAATACGATAATATACGGTACACCTACCTGACGGGACAGAAGGATGTGCTCCTTTGTCTGCGCCATAACACCGTCGGTTGCAGCTACTACAAGAATAGCGCCGTCCATCTGTGCCGCACCGGTAATCATGTTCTTTACATAGTCAGCATGGCCAGGGCAGTCAACGTGTGCATAATGTCTGTTCTCTGTAGAATACTCAACGTGAGCGGTAGAGATTGTGATACCTCTTTCTCTCTCTTCCGGAGCCTTGTCAATGTTTTCAAAATCTGTTGCCGTATTGCCTTCTACTCTGGTAGCAAGCACTTTTGTAATAGCCGCTGTCAGAGTTGTTTTACCATGGTCAACATGACCAATGGTACCAATATTGCAATGCGTTTTGGTTCTGTCAAATTTAGCTTTAGCCATTTTGGATGTTCCTCCTTAATTTTGCTTTTCTTTCATTGCTTTGTTTCGAAATATATACTCGTTCTATTAACCCGTCTATCACTGATTATAGTAAACTCAGGCAAATATTTCAAGTATTTTTTCCTATTTTCCCTTGGCAGCCAGCACCTTTTCCTGTACATTCTTCGGAACCTGTTCGTATTTCTCGAAGAACATGGAATAGTTGCCGCGGCCTTGCGTTTTGGAACGCAGATCGGTGGAATAACCGAACATTTCTGCAAGCGGTACAAACGCTTTTACCATCTTGCCGCCGCCGATGTCTTCCATTCCTTCAATCCGTCCACGGCGGGAGTTGATGTCACCGATTACATCACCCATATATTCTTCCGGCATCGTCACTTCCACCTTCATAATAGGCTCAAGGAGCACCGGCGCCGCTTTCTGCATTGCTTCTTTGAATGCAAGGGAACCTGCGATATGGAATGCCATTTCCGAAGAGTCAACCTCGTGGTAAGACCCGTCGTAAACATTGGCGTAAACACCCACAACCGGGAACCCGCCCAGGATACCTGCTTTGGTGGCTTCTTCGATACCTTCTCCAACGGCAGGAATATATTCTTTGGGAATCGCACCACCCACAACCGAAGATTCGAACTTGAACAGTTCTTCTCCATTGGCATCCATCGGTGCAAATCTGACTTTACAATGTCCGTACTGTCCGCGTCCACCGGACTGCTTCGCATACTTGCTGTCCACTTCCACTTCTTTTGTGATCGCTTCTTTATAAGCAACCTGCGGCGCGCCTACGTTAGCTTCCACTTTGAATTCACGCAGCAGTCTGTCCACGATAATTTCCAGATGCAGCTCGCCCATGCCGGCGATAATCGTCTGGCCAGTCTCCTGATTCGTATGCGCACGGAACGTCGGATCTTCCTCTGCCAGCTTCGCCAGCGCTTCGCCCATCTTTCCCTGTCCGGCCTTTGTCTTCGGCTCGATTGCCAGCTCGATAACCGGTTCCGGGAATTCCATGGACTCAAGGATAACCGGATGCTGATCGTCGCAGATCGTATCGCCTGTCGTTGTAAACTTAAAGCCTACCGCCGCTGCGATGTCACCGGAATATACCTTGTCCAGCTCCGCTCTCTTATTCGCATGCATCTGCAGAATACGTCCCACACGTTCTTTCTTGCCCTTCGTCGCATTCAGCACATAGGAACCCGAGTTCATCGTACCGGAATACACACGGAAGAACGCCAGTTTTCCCACAAAGGGATCGGCCATAATCTTAAAGGCAAGCGCGGAAAACGGTTCGTCATCGGAAGAATGCCGCTCCACTTCATTGCCGTCCAGATCGGTTCCCTTAATGTCAGGGATGTCTGTCGGTGCAGGCATAAACTCAAGAATTGCATCCAGCAGCTTCTGTACCCCTTTGTTTCTGTACGCGGAACCACAGCATACCGGAACTGCCGTACACTCACAGGTCCCCTTGCGGAGCGCTGCCTTCATATCTTCTATCGAAGGTTCTTCCCCTTCCAGATAAACCATCATCAGCTCATCGTCCAGCTCGCAGATTTTCTCTACCAGCTCGGTGTGATACAATTCCGCATCATCTTTCATATCTTCCGGAATATCGGTGATGGAAATATCGTCGCCCTTATCGTCATTATAGATATAGGCTTTCATTTCAAACAGGTCGATAATGCCCTGGAAATCATCTTCTTTTCCGATCGGGAGCTGAAGAATAATGGCATTCTTACCCAGTCTTGTCTTAATCTGATCTACTGCGCCGTAGAAATTCGCACCCAGAATGTCCATCTTATTGATAAACGCTATTCGCGGTACATTGTACGTATCGGCCTGGCGCCATACATTCTCTGACTGCGGTTCCACACCGCCTTTGGCACAGAACACACCCACAGCGCCATCCAGCACACGCAGGGAACGCTCCACCTCAACCGTGAAGTCAACGTGACCGGGCGTATCGATAATATTGATACGATGCTCCAGAGCGCCCGGCTTTGCTTTGCCGTTCTCTTCCAGAGTCCAGTGACAGGTGGTTGCGGCTGATGTGATCGTAATACCCCGTTCCTGCTCCTGAGCCATCCAGTCCATTGTCGCAGTTCCTTCATGGGTATCGCCAATTTTATAGTTTACACCGGTATAGTACAGGATACGCTCCGTCAATGTGGTTTTACCCGCATCGATATGCGCCATAATACCGATATTTCTGGTTCTCTCTAATGGATACTCTCTTCCAGCCAAGGATTATTCCTCCTTTAGAATCTGTAATGTGCAAACGCCTTATTGGCCTCTGCCATCTTATGCATATCTTCTTTCCTCTTTACTGCAGCTCCTGTATTGTTTGCAGCATCCAGGATCTCATTTGCCAGTCTGTCGACCATTGTTTTCTCTCCGCGTTTGCGGGAAAACATCGTCAGCCAGCGAAGGCCAAGGGCCTGCCGTCTGTCCGCTCTGACTTCGATCGGCACCTGATAAGTCGCACCGCCGATACGTCTCGCTTTTACTTCAAGAACTGGCATGATATTATTCATCGCTTCTTCAAATACATCCAGCGCCGGTTTTCCGGCTTTTTCCTCCACTTTGGCAAATGCACTGTATACAATCTTCTGGGCAACGCCTCTCTTACCATCCAGCATAATATTGTTGATAAGCTTTGTCACCACTTTATTGTTGTATAAAGGATCGGCCAATACATCTCTTTTCTGAATATGTCCTTTACGTGGCACGGTTCTTCCCTCCTTAATCATGAAAGACTTAATTCATCGGTACTCACAACTGTAATCTGTGTTCGTGCGGTAATCTTATAACAAAATTCCAACACTTTTCTAATCAGCTTATTTGTGGTACTTGCAGGCAGTTCATACGCCCGCTTATTTTGCAGCTTTCGGTCTCTTGGCACCATACTTGGAACGGGCCTGTCTTCTGTTCGCAACGCCGGCGGTATCAAGCGTACCTCTGATTACATGGTATCTTGTACCGGGTAAGTCCTTTACCCTTCCGCCTCTTACGAGAACAACGCTGTGCTCCTGTAAGTTGTGGCCTTCGCCCGGGATATAGCTGGTAACTTCGATTCCGTTGGAAAGACGTACTCTGGCAATCTTACGAAGCGCGGAGTTCGGCTTCTTCGGTGTTGCAGTCTTTACGGCTGTGCACACACCCCTCTTCTGGGGAGAAGAAGTCTCGATCGCTTTCTTGCGCAGGGAATTGTATCCTCTCTGCAGCGCCGGAGCTGTGGACTTCTTTACAGATGTCTGACGACCTTTTCTTACTAACTGGTTAAATGTTGGCATTCTGTTTCACCTCTTTCATAGTATAATGTAATGATAGTTTCTTATGCACAATGCAAAACAATGCATTCGCGTGCACACTAAGATAGTATACGTGTTTACAAATGCATTGTCAACAAAATTTTTTATCCGGTTTGGCCAAAGCACCCGTCTGTATGCGGAATCACTGTGCCAGGCGCCTCTGGCGTGGTATTGCAAATGGCGCATGCCGTGCTGTCACAGGCTCCTGCGCCATTTTCCAATCACAATTCTACACCAGCTCGCCCGCTTTTACACTGCCGGCGTCCGCTTCATCTTCCGCAAATTCATCCTCCCCGTCAGAGAATTCATCCGTATCATCGGCGAAATCATCTTCCTGTGCGTAGTCGTCGTCTTCCGCCTCCGCATCATCCGCTTCGCCGTCAAAATCCGTCTCCAAATCCATATCATCCACAGCCATTTCCTCATCGTCCGCCGGATCGAAGTCATCCGTTTCCTCGTCAAAGGAGAACGTATCCTGCAGCTCCGCGTCCGTACTGAGCTGTACGTTTCTGTAACGCTTCATACCCGTACCGGCAGGGATGAGTTTTCCGATAATGATATTCTCTTTCAGGCCGATCAGGTTATCGACCTTGCCTTTGATCGCTGCCTCTGTCAGTACCTTGGTCGTCTCCTGGAAGGATGCGGCCGATAAGAAGGAATTGGTCGCCAGCGCCGCCTTGGTAATTCCGAGCATAACCTGTCTGCCCTCCGCCGGCTCTTTGCCCTCCGCAACGAGCTGTTCATTGATCTCCTCGAAATCAAGCACATCCACCAGTGTTCCCGGCAGGAATTCCGTATCACCGCTGTTTTCTATGCGTGTCTTTTTCAGCATCTGACGCACAATCACTTCGATATGCTTATCGCTGATGTCAACACCCTGCAGACGATACACACGCTGAACCTCACGGAGCATATAGTCCTGTACCGCGCGGATTCCCTTGATCTTCAACAGATCGTGCGGGTTTACGCTTCCTTCTGTCAGTTCGTCGCCCGCTTCCAGAATCGCACCGTCCAGTATTTTGATACGGGAGCCATAGGGAATCAGGTATGCCTTGCTCTCCCCTGTCTCATGGTTCGTAATAACGATCTCCCGCTTTTTCTTCGTATCCCGAATCTCCGCCTCGCCGCCGAACTCCGCAATAATCGCAAGTCCTTTCGGTTTTCTGGCTTCGAAAAGCTCTTCGACACGGGGAAGACCCTGTGTAATGTCATCGCCGGCCACGCCGCCGGTATGGAACGTACGCATGGTAAGCTGTGTACCCGGCTCACCGATCGACTGTGCGGCTATGATGCCCACCGCTTCTCCAACCTGCACCGGTTCCCCGGTCGCCATATTAGCGCCATAGCATTTCGCACAGATCCCGTTATGGGAGCGGCAGCCGAGAATGGTGCGGATCTTAACCGCGTCTACCGGCTCTCCCTTTTCATTGACACCTGTACTCAGAATGCGCGCCGCCCGGCTCGGCGTAATCATATGATTTTTCTTTACGATCACATTGCCGTCTTTGTCCCGAATCTCCTCACAGGAGAAGCGTCCTGTGATTCTGTCTTTCAGCCCCTCGATCACTTCCTTGCCGTCCATAAAGGCTTTTACCGTCATACCCGGTATTTCATCCCGCTCCTCGGAGCAGTCCACCTCACGGATAATCAATTCCTGTGACACATCCACCATACGCCGTGTCAGATAACCGGAGTCGGCCGTACGCAGCGCCGTATCGGACAGACCCTTGCGGGCGCCGTGCGCCGACATAAAGTATTCCAGTACGTCCAGCCCTTCACGGAAATTGGACTTGATCGGCAGCTCGATCGTCCGTCCCGTCGTATCCGCCATCAGACCACGCATACCCGCAAGCTGCTTGATCTGCTGATTGGAACCACGGGCGCCGGAATCCGCCATCATAAAGATATTATTATATTTATCCAGACCTGCCAGCAATACCTCTGTCAGTTCTTTATCCGTTTCGTTCCAGGTTTCCACCACAGCCCGGTAACGCTCTTCTTCCGTAATCAGTCCGCGCCGGAAATTCTGTGAAATCTTATCCACAGTCATCTGCGCCTCATTCAACATCTGCTGTTTCTGCGCCGGCACCGTCATATCGGAAATTGATACGGTCATGGCCGCCTGTGTGGAATATTTATAACCGGTGGACTTGATGTCGTCGAGCACTTCCGCTGTCTTGGATGCCCCATGTGTATTGATAACCTTTTCCAGAATCTGTTTCAGACCCTTTTTCCCCACATGGAAATCCACTTCCAGTTTCAGCAGATTTTTCGGATCACTGCGGTCCACAAACCCGAGATCCTGCGGCAGTATTTCATTGAAAATAAACCGCCCGAGCGTCGATTCCACATTGCCCGTGATCGTCTCGCCATCGGCATTGACTCTGCTCACCCGCGCTATAATGCGGGAGTGCAGCGTAATCGCCTTATTTTCATAGGCCAGTATCGCCTCGTTGACACTGCTGAAAAATTTGCCTTCTCCCCTGGCGCCGGGACGCTCCTGTGTCAGATAATAAATCCCCAGCACCATATCCTGTGAAGGCACCGCAACGGGACCGCCGTCGGAAGGCTTTAACAGGTTATTCGGAGAGAGCAGCAAAAACCGGCACTCCGCCTGTGCCTCCACCGAGAGCGGCAGATGCACGGCCATCTGGTCGCCGTCGAAATCGGCGTTAAACGCCGTACATACGAGCGGGTGCAGCTTGATCGCCTTACCTTCCACCAGAATCGGCTCAAATGCCTGAATACCAAGCCTGTGCAGAGTGGGAGCACGGTTCAGCATAACCGGATGTTCTTTGATTACCTCTTCCAGCACATCCCATACCTGCGTGTCCAGACGTTCCACAAGCTTTTTCGCATTTTTGATATTCTGGGATATGCCCTTTGCCACCAGCTCTTTCATAACGAACGGCTTAAACAATTCGATCGCCATCTCCTTGGGCAGACCGCACTGATAAATCTTCAGCTCCGGCCCGACCACGATAACGGAACGCCCGGAGTAATCCACACGTTTCCCCAGAAGGTTCTGACGGAACCGGCCCGATTTTCCCTTTAACATATCGGACAGCGATTTCAGCGCCCGGTTGCCCGGTCCGGTGACGGGACGGCCTCTCCTGCCATTGTCAATCAGCGCGTCAACCGCTTCCTGCAGCATCCGCTTTTCGTTTCTGACGATAATGTCAGGTGCCCCCAGTTCCAGTAACCGTTTCAGACGGTTGTTTCTGTTGATAATTCTTCTATATAAATCGTTTAAATCCGATGTTGCAAAGCGGCCGCCGTCCAACTGTACCATCGGACGCAGATCCGGCGGAATAACCGGAATCACATCCATAATCATCCACTCCGGCCGGTTGCCCGACTCACGGAATGCTTCCACAACTTCCAGACGCTTTACAATCCGCGCACGCTTTTGTCCGGTTGCGTCTTTCAACGCCTCTTTCAGCTGTACGGCATCCTCTTCCAGATCAATCGCCTGCAGCAGCTCCTTGATTGCTTCCGCGCCCATTCCCACACGGAATCGGTTTCCGTGGGTTTCTCTCGCATCCTGATATTCCTTCTCGGACAATACCTGTTTCATCTGCAGTTCCGTCCCGGCAGGATCCAGCACAATATAAGAAGCAAAATAAAGCACCTTTTCCAGCACTCTGGGAGACAGATCCAGAATCAGCCCCATTCGGCTCGGTATTCCCTTAAAGTACCAGATATGAGATACCGGTGCCGCCAGTGCAATATGTCCCATCCGTTCCCTGCGGACATTGGACTTCGTAACTTCCACGCCGCAGCGGTCGCAGATGACACCTTTATAGCGAATCTTTTTATACTTTCCGCAATGGCACTCCCAGTCCTTACTGGGTCCGAAAATACGCTCGCAGTACAGACCATCCTTTTCCGGCTTTAAGGTTCTGTAATTGATTGTCTCCGGTTTCAGCACTTCCCCGCGGGACCATTCCAGAATCTTATCGGGTGACGCCAATCCAATCTTGATTGCATCAAATGTCATAGGTTGATACATTTCATTCGTTGTTTCTGACATTTATGGCTCTCCTTCCATACTATATTGTACGAACGTAACTGTTATTCGTCCAGAGACTCTGCGTATTCTTCTTCAAAATCGTCTTCGAACATCTCCTCGTCTTCTTCGTCCGTGCTGACCAGTTCTCCTTCCTCGTCAAATTCCTGCTTCTGATAACCCATGGAGCCGAGCGATTTTTCCTCCCGGTCATATGCTCCCGGTTCTCCCTCCATCTCATAACGGTAATCCGATTCCCCGTAATCGATGCTCTCCACGATCTCTACCTCGGTCTGATCCTCACGCAGCACTTTTACATCCAGTCCCAGAGACTGCAGTTCCTTCAAAAGCACCTTAAATGACTCCGGGATACCCGGCGCAGGGATATTGTCGCCCTTGATAATGGCCTCGTATGTCTTGACACGGCCGACCACATCGTCGGATTTCACAGTCAGGATTTCCTGCAGCGTATAGGCCGCGCCGTACGCCTCCAGCGCCCAAACCTCCATCTCACCGAAACGCTGTCCGCCGAACTGTGCCTTGCCGCCGAGCGGCTGCTGCGTTACGAGCGCATACGGTCCTGTGGAACGCGCATGAATCTTATCGTCCACCAGATGGTGCAGCTTCAGATAATGCATATGGCCGATCGTTACCGGACTGTCAAACTCTTCCCCGGTGCGGCCGTCGCGCAGACGTACCTTGCCGGTTCGGGAGATCGGTACGCCTTTCCACAGTTCTCTGTGATCCCGATGCTCCGATAAATATTCCATAACCTCGGGAAGCAGCACATCTTTATGTTTTTCTTCAAATTCTTCCCACTCCAGATTGACATAATCATTTGCCAGATCGAGTGTATCCATAATATCAATCTCATTGGCGCCGTCAAATACCGGCGTCGCCACGTTAAAGCCAAGCGCCTTCGCCGCCAGAGAAAGATGAATTTCCAATACCTGTCCAATGTTCATACGGGAAGGCACGCCAAGCGGATTCAGCACAATATCCAGCGGACGTCCGTTCGGCAGATACGGCATATCTTCCACCGGAAGCACACGGGAAACCACACCCTTATTTCCGTGGCGGCCTGCCATCTTATCGCCCACGGAGATTTTCCGCTTCTGCGCAATATAGATGCGCACGGCCTGATTTACCCCGGGCGGCAGTTCGTCGCCGTTTTCTCTTGTAAACACTTTGGCATCCACGACAATGCCGTATTCACCGTGCGGCACTTTCAGAGACGTATCGCGCACTTCCCGCGCTTTCTCACCGAAAATGGCCCGCAGCAGACGTTCCTCCGCCGTCAGCTCCGTCTCGCCCTTGGGCGTCACCTTGCCGACCAGAATATCCCCGGCACGCACTTCCGCGCCGATGCGGATAATGCCCCGCTCATCCAGATCTTTCAGCGCGTCATCGCCCACACCCGGCACGTCGCATGTGATCTCCTCCGCACCCAGTTTCGTATCGCGGGCTTCCGCCTCATATTCCTCAATGTGCACGGATGTATACACATCATCGCGCACCAGTTTTTCGCTTAACAGTACGGCGTCTTCATAGTTATACCCTTCCCATGTCATAAATCCGATCAGCGGATTCTTGCCCAGTGCAAGCTCCCCTTCGGAAGTGGAAGGCCCGTCAGCAATCACCTGTCCCGCCGCAATCCGGTCGCCCTTGAACACAATCGGCTTCTGGTTATAGCAGTTGGACTGGTTGCTTCTGGAAAATTTCGTCAGGCGGATCGTCTCTTTTTCACCGTCGTCATATTCGATCCGAATCTCGTTGGATGCCACATAGCTGACCGTACCCGGCTTTTTCGCCACGACGCACACACCTGAGTCAACAGCCGCTTTCGGCTCCATACCCGTGCCGACCACCGGCGCTTCCGTGAGCAGCAGCGGCACCGCCTGACGCTGCATGTTAGATCCCATCAGGGCACGGTTCGCGTCGTCGTTTTCCAGGAACGGAATCAGAGCCGTCGCCACCGAAAATACCATTTTCGGCGAAACGTCCATATAGTCAAACATCGACTTGGGATATTCCTGTGTCTCTTCATGGAAACGGCCCGATACGCTGTTTCTGACAAAATATCCGTTTTCGTCCAGCGCTTCGTTCGCCTGCGCCACATGATAATTGTCTTCCTCGTCCGCCGTCATATAGACAACTTCATCCGTGACACGCGGATTTCGGGGATCGGTTTTATCAATTTTCCGATATGGCGCTTCGACAAAGCCATATTCATTGATTCTCGCATAACTTGCCAGCGAATTAATCAGACCGATGTTCGGACCTTCTGGCGTCTCAATCGGGCACATTCTTCCGTAATGGGAATAATGCACGTCACGCACCTCAAACCCTGCCCGGTCTCTCGACAGACCGCCCGGTCCCAGTGCGGAAAGACGGCGCTTATGCGTCAGCTCGCCAAGCGGATTGTTCTGATCCATAAACTGCGACAACTGGGAGGAACCGAAAAATTCCTTGACTGCCGCCTGCACCGGCTTGATATTAATCAGCACCTGCGGAGAAATCTCTTCCGCATCGTGGGTGGTCATTCTCTCCCGAACGACGCGCTCCAGTCTCGACAAACCGATCCGGTACTGGTTCTGCAAAAGCTCTCCGACCGCGCGGATACGCCGATTCCCCAGGTGGTCAATATCATCGTCGTTGCCGATGCCATATTCCAGATGGATATTATAGTTGATGGAAGCCAGAATATCCTCTTTGGTAATATGCTTCGGAATCAGTTCATGTACATTCCGCCGGATTGCCGCTGCCAGTTCCCCCGGTTCCTGTCCATACTCTTCCAGAATCTGTTCCAGAACCGGATAATACACCAGCTCCGTCACACCGAGTTCCCGCGGATTACAGTCCACAAAGTTCGTAATCTCCACCATCATATTGGAGAGAACCTTTACATTGCGTTCTTCCGTCTGAATCATTACGTATGGTATTGCCGCATTCTGAATCGCATCCGCCAGCTCTGCCGTTACCTTCGTACCTGCCTCAGCCAGAATTTCTCCGGTCTGTATATCCACCGCATCCTCCGCCAGTATATGGTGGCGAATCCGGTTGCGCAGCGCCAGCTTTTTGTTGAATTTATACCGGCCGACCTTTGCCAGGTCATATCTCCGCGGATCAAAAAACATGGCATTAATCAGGCTCTCCGCGCTCTCCACGGAAAGCGGCTCGCCGGGACGGATCTTTTTATACAGTTCCAGCAGACCTTCCTGATAGTTTTCAGAGACGTCTTTGGCAAAGCTTGCCTCTATCTTCGGCTCGTCTCCGAACAGCTCTCTGATCTCATCGTTGGTCCCGACACCCAAGGCACGAATCAAAACCGTAATCGGCACTTTTCTCGTCCTGTCAACACGAACATAGAAAATATCATTGGAGTCTGTTTCATATTCCAGCCATGCACCGCGATTCGGGATAACCGTACAGGAAAACAGCCGCTTGCCGATCTTGTCATGATCGATCGCATAGTAGATACCCGGGGAACGTACCAACTGGCTGACGATAACCCGTTCTGCACCATTAATCACAAAGGTGCCTGTTTCTGTCATAAGGGGAAGATCGCCCATAAATATTTCATGTTCGCTGATCTCTTCTTTTTCCTTATTGTACAGACGCACTCTCACCTTCAGAGGAGCCGCATAGGTTGCGTCGCGCTCCTTACATTTCTCAATGGTATTCTTATTGACCGGCATTTCGTCCTTGCACAATTCAAAGTCAACGAACTCAAGGCTTAAATGACCACTGTAGTCTGCAATCGGAGAAATATCTTCAAATACTTCTTTCAAGCCTTCTTTTAAAAACCACTGATAAGAATTTTTCTGAACTTCTATCAGGTTCGGCATCTCTAAAACTTCTTTTTGTCTCGAATAACTCATACGTACGTTTTTGCCCGCGGCAGTAGGACGTATTCTGTTTTTTTCCATTGACATTTCACCCCGTTCTTCTATGATCTTAGCCTATTTTCCATGTCTTCTCATATAAATAAGCATACCACACCACAATAGTGCACTGTCCATTCTACTACAAGAAAGTTCCGGCGTCAAGAAAATTTTTCCTGCCGGAACACAATGCCATATAACAAGAACCGGAAAAGCCCTTGCTTCAACCACAATGCTCTCCCGGTTCTTTATCATACCTGTATCGGATCTGCTTATTTCAGCGTTACCTTTGCGCCTTCGCCTTCCAGCTTTGCCTTCAGGTCTTCTGCTTCTTCTTTGGATACGCCCTCTTTTACTACCTTCGGTGCGGAATCTACCAAATCCTTAGCTTCTTTCAGGCCAAGGCCGGTTACTTCACGAACCACTTTGATAACCTTAACTTTGTTCGGGCCGACTTCTGTCAGCTCTACATTGAATTCTGTCTGCTCGTCGGCAGCTTCCGCTTCGCCGCCGCCTGTTGCGATAACCATGTTCGCTGCTGCGGATACGCCGAATTCTTCTTCACATGCTTTTACCAGATCGTTTAATTCCAGTACGGTCAGTTCTTTAATCGCATCAATAATTTCCTGTGTGGACAATTTTGCCATGATATTTCCCTCCATTTATAATTTTCGTTTTTTCTCTGTGACTGCCGGGCCGCGGCAGTTCCGTTTCAGGCCGCATTACTCTGCGGCGGCTTCTGCACTCTCTGCGGCAGGCGCCTGCTCTTTTGCTGCCATTGCAGCTTCCGCGCCGCCTTTTTCAGCAAGCTGATCCATAACACGCGCGAAGTTCGCGATCGGAGCCTGCATGCTTCCGAGCAGCTTGGAAAGCAATTCTTCCCTGGAAGGGATACTCGCGATCGAAGCAATCCCCTTTGCATCGTATGCGATGCCTTCCACGATACCGCCCTTGATTTCCAGTACCGGCGCTTCCTTTGCAAACTTGCTGATGATTCTTGCCGGAGCAGTCGCATCCGTTGTGGAAAGCGCCATCGCACTGGGACCCTCCAGATACGGCGTGAGCGCTTCGCAGTCCGTTCCCTTGAACGCAAAATTCATCATTGTGTTCTTATAAACCCTGTACGTTACACCGGCTTCCCGGAGCTGTTTCCGCAGTCTTGTATCCTGCTCAACCGTAAGTCCGCGGTAATCCACCAGCACGACAGACTGCGCATCTTTGATGCTTTCCGCAATCTCATCCACGACAGGCTTCTTCAATTCCACTTTTGCCATCTTTCTACCTCCTTATAGATTTTTGTGCCGAAAGGAGTTTTCCATGTAATAAAAAACCTTTCCGTCAAAGACAGAAAGGCAGAGTAATCGGTATAAACTCTTTCCTCGGCAGGCGGTTTTCCTTACACCGGTCCGTTACCGGCACCTGCTGTCTTCGGCATGGTTTTTATAAACCGTAAGTATCGTAGCAGACTTACGGGAATGTGTCAAGTAGAAACGGGAATTTTTCAGGACAACATATTCGAAAATAAGCCGCCTGCCCCGCATCTCACTTTCTCTGCAGATACCCGTCCTCATCCAGCATACCGCTTCCGGAAATGGAATTGATATATTGAATGACACGTTTTTTTTCCGCACCGTCCAGAAGCTTCGTGCGGCAGTCGGACTGTCTGGCGGGCAGCACTCTGACAGCCAGCGCCCCCTCTCCGGGAATCCGCACCTGTACCAGGCAGGTGTCCTGCGCTTTGGAATTAAACCAGAAATTGCCCAGACTGTATATCACCGGCACATCGTTTACATATCCGACGGGCTGCAGGCAATGGGAGTGGTCTCCGATAATCACATCCGCCCCCGCCTCGGCGATGGCCGCCGCCTGATCCCGCTGCGCCCAGTCGGTCTCGGCCTGGCTCTCCGTCCCCCAGTGAATGTAGACGATCAGAATATCGCAGTCCGCCCTGTTTTTGCGTATTTCCTCCAGCAGACGGTCCGGATTCCAACAGCGGAATGTCCCCGGCGTACTCTCTCCCGCCCCCTTCGTGTCCGGATTGTCATTGCGCTCGATCTGGGTTGCCGAAAGAATCGTAATCTTTTTGTCGTTGGCAATAAAGCTCACCGGTCTTACGGCTTCCTCCAGATTCCGCCCGGCCCCGACATACGGCATGCCCATGGCCTCCAGCGTATCCAGACTGTCCAGCAGCGAAACCTCTCCGTAATCATAGGCATGGTTGTTGGCCAGCGAAACGATGTCCACTCCCATATCCGTCAGATAGGACGCGCTCTCCGGCTTTGCACGGAATGTAAACTGTTTCCCCGCCGTCGGCGTCCCCCGGCTGGTATAGGGGAATTCATTATTTACCATAAAAATATCCGCGCCGCGCATTTCGGCCAGAAGATCTTCGGAAAACGCTTCCGTTATCGCCCCGCCGCGCTGCTGCAGTTTTGCCATAACCGCATAACTGGGGTCAAAGAGAATATCCCCCGCAAAGGCCATGACAATTTCATCCGAAGAAACCGTCTGCGCCGCGTAAATCCGTTCCCGCTCCATCCGTTCCGCATCGGCCAGCAATGCGCCGTACCGGCTTTCCGCTGCCGCATCCTGCGTTTCGCCCGAAAAGTCGTCCCCCTCCGGTTCCGGCGGCGTCTGTGTGATCTCCGCCGTAATTTCTTCCGTCCCGCCGCCTTCCGCAGAGCCCGAATCGGTATTTTCCCGCGCCTTTCCGACCGAAGCAAGCGCCAGAAACACACCGCCCACCGTCATAACCATACAGAAAACAGTGGCAAAGAGCGCCAGCTTATTTTTCCGTTTCCGCTTTGCCGGGCGCTTTTTCCGATCCGCAGCTCTTTTCGGATCTCCGGTTTTTTTCGCATCCGCAGATTTCTTCGAAGCAGCGCCCGGCTTCGCGCCGTTTTTCTCTTTTCCGTCCGCAGACGGTTTTCCGTCGGCCGGCCGCTCTTTCGCATCCGCAGACGCTTTCACGCCCGCCGGCCGCCCTTTCCCGGCTGCGGACGATTTCGCCGCCGGCCGGCTCATACCTGCGGACGGCCTCGCCCCCGCAAACGGCCTGACTGCCGGCTTATCCAGACCCGGATATAGCTGCGCGCCCTGAAACAATTTCGCCTCACCCGAAGTCTTTTTGTCCTTCGACGTCTCTCTGCCCTGCGGTTTTGCACTGCCCGGCTGCACTGTATTCACCGCCGTTTTTTTCTTCCCGGCACTTTTTTTACGAGTAGATGCTGTCATAATCATACGCTCCGTAGAATTCATAGATCCGCCGCAGATACGCCCGATAATTCTCCTTCGTAATCCGCCCGTTTCCCGCATGCATCCACTGCAGCAGCCGGGAATTGATCTCCTCACTGTAATGCATCTGATCCTGATAATAGTCCAGATTGCAGGTCAGTTCCGTATTGTCATCGTAGGCAAAGAGCCGGATATTATCACAGGTCAGGATTTCTTCCATCACCAATTCCTGCAGCTCCATATACCAGTCCAGTTTCCCCTGTCGCATCACATGCACGTCCCAGTAACAGATACTGTACGGAGAGAAATAATAATAAAACGTAATCTCAGGATGCGCCCGGGCCGTATCCGTCACATTCTGACGGATATTGGCAAGCGTCTGCTCCCGCTCCGCCTCCGCCAGCCCTTTGTCATAACTGCTCTGCGCAGGTCTGTCATAGGTCGCCAGCACCGCTTCCTTTCCGAACGCATACTCCCCCTGCCAGTTCATATATTCGTCAAAGTCCGTTATCCTGCCGCCGGCCGCCGTATCGGTCAACACGGTATCCGACAGGATAAACACATCTTTATTCAGAATATATTCCGTGTCGTTAAACGGGTTTTGGTCATACAGATAATACGGAATCCCTTCATAGTTGACATAATCCTTATCCTGGGTAAAGTTCCCCTGATCCAGACACCGAATGACGGTGCGCAGATCGGGATTTGCCCGGATCGCCGCCTCCAGATTGTCATTCACCTCCCGGAATGTCCCGCCGTGAAACGGCGTCTTCACAGAGGTCCCGCCGAACAGCGCATCGCATTCACTCGTCTTAAAATTAGACACCATGGAGGTACCCGTAATCAGCGTATCATACGCAAAGTGGCGAACAATCCCGTCATTTTGATAACGGCTGTTATCTAATTTATATGCCAGAGCCGCCAGCGGCCCATGATAATGAAAAAAGGGATCGATCGTTATAATATATCCGGCAAATGCCGCCAATAACAACAATGTACCGCCCAGCGCTCCCGCAAACCACGTTTTTGCCTTCATACAACCATACCTCTGTTACGGCCGCAGCTCCCGTACCGGAAACCGCCGCCGCGAAACACCCGACTAAAAATTAAAATACAGAAACGTCGAAATCCCGGACAGTGAGATAATCGTCCAGAACAGCATCCCCACCGTAGCGGCCAGGCTGCGCTTATTGCAGACAAACGCTTTCTCCTGACAGTTTTTGGTTCCAAGCGCCGCAAACAGCACTGCCGCAAGAAAAATCCACAGATGCAGTCCGTAACGGCCGTCGAGCAGGCCGTCCAAATGCAGCAGTTCTTCCAGATGCATCACCTCCGGCAGCGTAAGCCCCTCCAGCATAACAGGCGTTATTTGGAAAGATTCCAGCTTTGCCACTTTGCGGAACATAATATACGCCTGTTCCAGCGAACCCGCCCGGAAAATGAGAAAGGCAAAGCTCACAAAGCCAAACGTCAAAAACCACTGGATCACGCCCGGTATCCTGTCCCATGTATTGCGAAACCGCCTTGTCAGCACTTCCGCCAAACCATGTAACAGGCCCCAGACAACAAACGTCCAGTTTGCGCCGTGCCAGAAACCGCTCACCAGAAATACTATCATAATATTTCCGTATGTCCGCAGTCTTCCCTTTCGGCTTCCGCCAAGCGGAAAGTAAATATATCTGCGCAGAAAGCGCGTCAGTGTCATATGCCATCTGTCCCAGAACTCCAGAATCGAGCGCGCCTTATACGGCGAATTAAAGTTCATCGGCAGCGTAATATGAAACATCGATGCAATCCCCACCGCCATATCGCTGTAGCCGCTGAAATCAAAATAGAGCTGCAGGGCAAAGGCAAAAATGACCAGCAAGGCATCCACTGTCGTCAGGATTTCCAGACCCCCGAAGCCGAGCGCCACCAGATTGCCCAGTGTGTCTGCAACAATCACCTTCTTAAACAGACCTGCCGCAAAGAGATACAGCCCTCTCGCCAGGCAGTACGCGTCCGGCCTGTGCCTTTCTTCGTCCCGCAGCTGCGGAATCAGTTCATCATGCAGCACGATCGGCCCGGCCACGAGCTGGGGAAAAAAGGAGACAAAGACCGCATAGTCCAGCAGAGAATATCCCGCCGTCTCGCCCCGGTAGGAATCCACCACATAGGAAATCTGCTGAAACGTAAAAAAGCTGATCCCCAGCGGCAGAACAATATTGCGCAGAGCAAAATCCGTATGAAATACGGCATTGATATTTTCCAGAAAAAAGTCAAAATATTTAAAATAAAAAAGCAGGGCGATATTCAGGCATACCCCTGCCGCCATACCTGCCGCCGCAGTCCGCGCTCTGCCCAGTCGGCGCTGCCGGAGCAGAAACTGCGAAATAATAAAATTCACCACAATGCTGCCGCAGATAATCAATACATAGGATGGGTTAAAATAGCCGTAAAACCAGAGCGACATCCCCAGTAGCCAGAGCCGCGCCGCTTTTCCCATTCTGAAATAATACAATAAAAAGTACATGGCCACACACAGAGGCAGAAAAAACAAAATAAATATATAAGAGTTAAAAAGCATATCTTCTTTCTCCGTGATAGAAAAGGAAGCAGCGAAAACCCGCTGCCTCCGTATTCTCCCATATCCAGTTAAAGTTTTGCAACATTAATCTTTACGCCGGGGCCCATTGTGGAAGCCAGCGTTACGCTTCTCAGGTACTGTCCTTTTACTGCACTGGGTTTTGCTTTCATAATCGCATCCATAATCGCGTCAAAGTTTTCCTTTAACTTCTCGTCCGTAAAGGAAATCTTTCCAACCGGTACATGGACGATATTGGTCTTATCCAGTCTGTACTCGATCTTACCGGCTTTGATGTCATTGATCGCCTTGGTCACATCCATCGTCACCGTGCCGGCCTTGGGGTTGGGCATCAGGCCTTTGGGACCCAGCACCTTACCGAGACGGCCCACAATACCCATCATATCCGGTGTCGCAACCACAACGTCAAAATCCAGCCAGCCGTCGTTCTGAATCTTCGGGATCAGCTCATCCCCGCCTACATAATCGGCGCCTGCCGCTTCCGCTTCGTTTACTTTATCGCCTTTGGCAAATACCAGCACCTTAACCGTTTTTCCGGTTCCGTTCGGCAGTACGACTGCGCCGCGGATCTGCTGCTCGGCATGACGGCCGTCGCAGCCTGTTCTGATATGCAGTTCCATCGTCTCGTCAAACTTTGCCGTTGCCGTCTTCTTTACCAGCGCAATGGCTTCGGCCGGTTCATACAGCGTAGCGCGGTCAACCTGCGCTGCCGCCTCTTTATATTTTTTACCATGTTTCATTTTGTTTTCCTCCTTGTGGTAGTGGCGGAACCCGAAAGCTCCTCCCACATCTATGCGTTATCAGTCCTCAACAACGATTCCCATACTCTTAGCCGTACCGGCGATCATGCTCATAGCGGCCTCAAGGCTTGCAGCGTTCAGATCCGGCATCTTTGTCTCTGCGATCTCTTTGATCTTATCCTTGGAGATCGTCGCAACCTTTGTCTTGTTCGGCGTACCGGAACCGGATTTGATATTCGCCGCTTTTTTCAACAGAACTGCCGCGGGGGGAGTTTTTGTCACAAAGCTGAAACTTCTGTCCGCATATACGGTAATCACAACAGGGATAATCAGATCACCCTTGTCCGCCGTCCTTGCGTTAAACTGCTTCGTAAACTCAACGATGTTGACACCGTGCTGACCCAGTGCGGGACCAACCGGCGGTGCGGGCGTAGCCTTCCCGGCAGGGATCTGCAACTTAATGTATCCTTCTACTTTTTTTGCCATTTTGGCACCTCCTAAAATATTGTGGTAGTGGCGGGTCTGTGCCGGAACCGCGTGAATTCCGCATTTCCCTCCCACAGTTCATAAAACGCTGATCGCGTCCATGTCACATCTTCTTAATCTCCGCGAAACTGATTTCGACAGGCGTCTCCCGGCCGAACAATTCCACATTGATCGTCGCTGTCTGTTTGCCGTAATCCATCCTCTGCACGGCGCCCACCGTATCTTTCCAGACGCCTGCGATCACGGCTATCGTATCTCCTTCGCCGAAATCAACCGAAATATTCTCCGTCTTGATTCCGAGCGGCCGCATTTCCACTTCCGTCAGTGGAACGGGTTTACTTCCCGGCCCTACGAAACCTGTTACCCCTCTCGTATTTCTGACGACATACCAGGTATCGTCATTCATCACCATATTAATCAGCACATAACCGGGAAACATTTTCTTCTGGACATTTTTTCTGGCGCCGTTCTTGACCTCCACAACATCCTGCATCGGTACCCGCACCTCCAGAATTTCTTCCTCCAGATGCCTGTTTTCGATCGTCTTTTCAATATTGGCCTTTACTTTATTCTCATATCCTGAATACGTATGCACTACATACCAGTTTGCTTCTGCCATATGCCCACCCTCATTCCTACATCGTCAGGAAATTGTTTACGCCATACTGAAGGAGCATATCAATCACGGCAATTACGGCCCCCAGTACAACGGAAACACCGACAACCGCAACCGACTGCTTAATCAGGGATGTTCTGTCGGGCCATGTGATCTTCTTAAACTCGGTTTTTACGCCTTTGGCAAAATCGGGCTTTTCCTTATTCTTTGAATCTCCCATCTGCTCACTTTCCTTTCACGGCTGCTTTATTTGGTCTCCTTGTGCAATGTATGGGTTCTGCAGAATCTACAGAATTTCTTGATTTCCATTCTGTCCGGATGTGCTTTCTTGTCCTTTGTCGTATTGTAGTTACGCTGTTTGCATTCTGTACATGCCAATGTAATTCTTGTGCGCATATCAATCCACCTCCACGTGTTTCCCTTACGTTTTATTCGTCCTTTTTATCTTTTCTTTTATGAAAAATTGAGCATAAAAAAAAGACCTAAATCTCATCTCGCTTACTCACTATAGCACAGGCACGGCGCTCCGTCAACATTTTTTCCGTTTTTTTCTTGTAAATTCCCATGTTTCGTGGTATGATAAGCACATAAAAGTAGGTTATTATGCCCTCAGACATTATAACAGTCGGAACGGATTCCACAGACTTATGTAAAACCATCATAAATGTTCTTTTCAGGGAAGAAAGGAGGGGCAAAATGGCAAATATGCTGGCACTAAACACAGTCTATAATCATTATCTGACTTCTTATTCGCGCGGTACCGTTTCCAAATACGACGCGCATAAAAAAAGTGAACTGCGCAATGTATATAATTCCATGGTCAGGCTGAATAAAGAAGCCCCTTTATACCTTTTGGATACGAGCAAGGAGTCACATGCCTTTGCGATCGGCGTCAAAGAAGGAGCGAGAGAACTGCACCATGTGATCGCTTCTCTGGGCGGTCTGGACGAAAAGGAACTGCTCAGCAAAAAAGCGGCCTTTTCCAGCAACGAGAATATCATCAGCGCACAGTATGTAGGCGCCGCTTCCGCGGATACGGAAATCCCGTCTTACGAGGTGGAAGTACGCTCTCTGGCTTCTCCGCAGGTCAATCTGGGTTCTTTTCTGCCTGCCGACAGCCTGGAGATACCGCTCGATACGTACTCTTTTGATGTCAATATCCACAATACAAACTACGAATTTCAATATAAAATTACAGAAGGCGATACCAACAAAAGCGTACAGGAAAAACTGGCACGCCTGATTTCCAACGCCGGTATCGGCATTGACGCCGAGGTTGAGACAGACGGGGATCTGTCCGCTCTCCGGCTGACTTCCGTTGCCACCGGTGTCCCCATCGGCAGGGAGGATTTGTTTACCATCTCCGATACCCATTCCAGCAAAGCCTCCGGCTCTGTGGATTATTTCGGCATCGGCCAGATAACGCGCCCGGCCGCCAATGCGGAAGTTCTCATCAACGGCCAAAGCCGCAGTATCTCCTCCAATCATTTCGTATTGGAAAAGACATACGAACTCACGCTGAACGGCATCAGCCCTATGGAAGGCCAGACCGCCACAGTCAGCGTCAAAGACGACACCGAATCACTCGGCGAAAACATCAACAAACTTGTCAACGGCTATAATTCCTTTATTGATTTCGCGTTCCGAAACAAGGGACGGCGCACGAAAAACGCCGATCTCCTCAAGGAAATGCGCGGTATCGCCTCCGTTTATAAGGACGGCCTGAATTATATGGGACTCTCGATTCAGGACAATGGATCCATCGCGCTGAACACGGATACGTATACCCGTTCACTGGAAGACGGAGACGCCAAGCACACCATCAATATGATGCGCGATTTTGCCGATTCCCTGTTCCGCAAAGCCGGACAGATTTCGCTCAATCCCATGCAGTATATAGACAATACCATGGTGGCTTACAAAAATCCGGCGAAAAAGCATTTTGTTACGCCTTATATCACAAGCCCTTACAGCGGTATGATGTTTAACAGTTATTGCTAGGCAGAATCTACCGGGAACGGCTTTTCACAACAGACCACACAAAAGCAGCAGCACAGATTGTTTCCTTCTTCCGTGCTGCTGTTTTTATCGGATTATAACGGAATATTTCCGTGTTTCTTTTTGGGCAGTTCCACTTTTTTGCTTTCCAGACCGCGCAGCCCTTTCAAAATGCAGAGCCTTGTCTCTTCCGGCTTAATCACTTCATTGACATATCCTCTCGCGGCTGCCACATACGGATTCAGGAATCGCTCCTCGTACTCTCTCTTGCACTGTTCCCGCATTGCCTCCGGATTTTCGGCCGCCTTGATCTTTTTCTTAAACGCGATATTAACCGCGCCGTCTGCCCCCATAACGGCGATCTCCGCAATCGGCCATGCATAGACAAGATCGGCTCCCATCTCCTTGGAGTTCATGGCAATATAGGCGCCGCCATATGCCTTCCGCATAATGACGGAAATCTTCGGCACGGTTGCCTCGGAATACGCATACAGAACCTTCGCGCCATGGCGGATAATGCCGCTGTGCTCCTGCGCCGTACCGGGCAGGAATGCAGGCACATCCACAAGTGTCACAAGCGGAATATTGAAGCAGTCGCAGAAACGGATAAATCTGGCCACCTTATCGGAAGCATGATAGTCCAGTGAGCCGGCGCTGCAGTTTGCCTGATTTGCGACAAATCCCACGGTTTTGCCTTCCATGCGCCCCCATCCCACGACCGCGTTCATCGCAAACTCTTTCTGCACTTCGAAAAAGCTGTCATTGTCCACGATACACGCTATGACTTCTTTCACATCGTAAGGGTGTCTGGAATTATCCGGTACAATGTCACGGAGTTTCGCACACTGGTCGTCACTCTTTTCCAGATATGTCTTTCCGAAATTACCGACCTTGTTAATCATTTTATTGACGGCAAACAGAAGCGACTGCTTTTCACGGATCGGTTTGATTACCGGCGGCTGCTGTTCATTGTTACTCGGCAGATAGGACAGAAGCTTGCGCACACCCATCAAACACTCGCCTTCGGTATCATATGTGAAATGCGACACACCGCTCTTTTTGGCATGTACATCCGCGCCGCCCAGTTCTTCGACCGAAACTTCCTCATTGATTACGGTCTTGACCACGTTCGGACCGGTAATGAACATTTTGGAAATATCCCTTACCATAAAGATATAGTCACAGATTGCAGGCGCATAGCATGCCCCGCCGGAACACGGCCCCAGAATCACCGCAATCTGCGGAATCACGCCCGACGCTTTCGTATGGCGCAGGAACATGCCGCTATAACCGCTCAGGGAAGAAATCCCTTCCTCGATCCGGGCGCCGCCACTGTCATTGATACAGATCAAAGGTGCCTTCATCTGCATCGCCATATCCTGAATCCGGCAAATCTTAAACGAGTGATACTCGCCAAGCGTGCCGCCGATTACCGTAAAGTCTTCGCTGACGACAAAGACAAGCCGGCCGTCAACCTCCCCGTACCCGGTGACAACGCCGTCCCCCGGCACCCTTCTTTTATCCAGATCAAAATCGTCAATCCGGGATTCCATCATGCCATCTATCTCAACAAAAGTTCCCTTGTCCAGGAGAATGTCAATCCGTTCCCGCGCCGTCAGTTTACCCGATTTATGCTGCTTGTCAATCTTCGCCTGACCGCCGCCCTGCAGCGCTTTCTCCCTCCTCTGTTCCAGATTCTTAATCGCTTCATCCCAATTCATGATTGCAGTCCTTTCTTAGTAGTTTGCATATCAAATACTTTGAATCTCAAAGTATATTATAACATGGTTTGCAAAATGTGCAAGAGGAAAATATGGGAATGCGTTTCCGGCAATGCAGGCAAGTATTTCTTTGCTGGGCAGAACTGTAGATATAAGAGTTTCTAAGCAGTTCGACGCAAATCTATGACAAACGTGCAATCGGCCTCTATGCGCCATCCAGGCGCAGGTCGGCCTTTTCCGGGCATCCATGCCCGGAAATTGCAGAACATTGACGAACCACTAAGAAACTCTAATATCCCCGTAATGCCCAGCAAAGAAATACTTGCCTGCATTGCCGGACGTTTTACCATAATGGAACAATTTTCTGTTTCAATCTCACCACAAACGTATCTGCCTGCAGAATGCTCCATTATACCCTGAAAATATATAACTCTTCAGAAGCAAATACCAGCTTGCAAGAAAAATAAGTTTCCATTAAACTGAAAAATCTCAATTCTCTTCCAGTTTCTATCTCCCCGAGATTTCATGTTCATAATAATAAGCATCCTGCTATAACAGCAAAAAATGGTCAATTATAGCCATTAATAGAGCAACAATGCCAACAACTAAAATTAAATTTAAGTATCGATCATAAAAAATCCAAAAAACTATATGCTATCCAAAACAGAAGACGCTTTCATATTAATAAGTTATCCTATATTTTAATCCGTGCTAACTGCGCAAGTCGTTAGTAACGAGGAAAACTCGTTAAACTTCTTTGCGTTGTTCCCCAATCACTTGGTTTAGAATTTTTTTAACAATATTGCCACTATAACCATTTAGAATTAATTCTAACGCATTCACTTTATTGATTGCGATAACTTGCTGTTTTTCTTTTATTCTTGCAGATTTTATATTAACCCCTAATTTAACATAGCAACTTGCTTCTTTGGATAAAACATCTCTGTATATACTCGTATGATCTGCCAAACCCAAATGATAATATTCTATCAAAGTATCAAACAAAATATCAACATAATAATGTAAATTTTCAATTATAATGTTAAGATATGGCATATATGAACCACTATGAACAATCATGTTACGATTCCGATATATTCTCATAATGTGCCAACGAACTCTTTTTTTATGCCGTTGTAGGTAATCATAAATTGTTTTTGAGTTAATGAATACATGCTGTGAAAACAACTCTAACCTATAAACTAGTAACGGATAATTATATAATGCATTAATTATATCATTTAAAAGATTAGCATTTTCATTAAGCGATAACAGCAGTGCCAATCTTTCTACCCTATCCAGTTCTTGATTATCGGCTTCAACTTGAGAAATGATACGAGAAATGTCGGTACTAGTGCAAGCACATATATCACGCAATAATTGTTCAAGATTATCGTATAAATAGCATCTATTCAGAATAGAGCATAAAACTGTACATATTGTATTGATTTTGTCTTCATTGTCTCTTTTTGAATCAATTAACGTTTCGACTATCGTCCACAGGTTTAACAACTGATTAGAGACATCTTTACTTTCGATTGCGCCACTATGTAATCTTATCGATTTATAGAAAGCAGCAGGATGTTCTATTTTATTCATTAATGTAATATCATTAAAAATTGCATGAAAATCAGACAAATTCCCCTTTTTCTTCATAACGTTAATAGGAGTATGCATAACATTTCTACTCTCAATTGCATTATCTCCTCCTTACTGTATCCTGCATTTATCAACTCAGTTGTCAGCATTCGAGTTGCCTGGTATATCTTTTCACTATTCTCATATGATAAATATTCCACAAAAATATTATCAATAATAATGCCCAGTAAACTTTCTATATATAAATCGTTTCTCTCACAAATATTTTTACAAAATTAGCTATTTCGGGGTAATGCTTTATTTTAGTTTTTAGTTCACTTTCTTCTAGATTATAATACCTTGAGGTTTTATCCTGTAAAAATAATAATGTTCCATCATCAGAAATAGCTTGTTGTACAAAAATATCCTCTCGTAGCACTTGTTCAAATTCTTCAGACAACGGAACAAAATTTCCATCCATAAGTACTTTTTTATTAATATCATTTGCAGTATGCATCACATCATAACATAAATAATGACTGTTTAATGCAGGAACCCTATATGATTCATATGAATAATTGAAAGTTTCTTCCTCTAGTGCTTGAGCAAATAATAACATCCCCTTAAGGTATTCATTTTTCGTCCAATGTGCAATTTCTCGCTTTTTCATTTAATTGGTATCCCTCCCAAAAATAATATAGCGATTTCCTTAATTTTTTAGCACTTTAAAAGCTGTAATTAATATAGTCAATAATACTATAACAAAGTTTTATAGTTTCTTCAACGTAATAAGATTGTACTTGTCATACATCAAAATTATGTTATTGAAGAATGTAAAAGTCTATCCCTGTTAAATCTGCCTCCACAAAAACACATTAATCAATACATTATAAAATAAGAAAGCAGTTTTACAAATAATTTGTAAAACAAAGAAACGGCATAACCAACACTATGCCGTTTCCGATAACATTTCTAATATTACTTTATGAATACCTGATTTTTTATTTCTCTATTTTTTACTGTCCATCATCTGCGGATCAATATAATTGATCTGCCGCATATTTTTATAATAATCATTTGCTGCACGGACACTTTTCTTGGACTGCCGAATCTGGCCCCGCGCATAGGAAAAATAGCTTTCCACAAATTGCTTGTTGCGCTGTTCCGAGGTTTGGATGCTGACGCTCAGATCGGTAATCTCCGAAATCAGCCGCTGCATACGGGCAATTTCTTCCTTATAACTGTCGCGTGCATCCGGCAGTTCCTTTCGGATTCTGTCATACACTTTGTCAAAACCGCTGTCGAGATTTTCCATTTCAAATATGAGACGGCTCTTCTCTTCCACAATACGGTCAAACTCCTCAATGCTGCCATTTACTTTAACCGCTTTTTCCTGCTCTGCATTTTCTTTCAGAATCTGCTGTAGGATCCGTTTTTTCTTTTCCAGACTTTCCAGCAGAATATCCACATATTGTTTTATTTCAGCCATTCCTACCCCTCTCTGTCAGGAGCCGTGCGGACTGTTCTGTTTCATGACCTCTTTCCAGGTATCCCGCATGCCTCGTAAATGCGTCAGCACTTCTTCCAGAATCGCCTTATCCTTATGGACATTGGCTTCACGCAGCCGGTCCATGAGATAATTATACACATTTTCGAAATCCTTATACACCGGATATTTCTCGTCCAGTGTGCGCAGAAATTCTTCAATGATCTTCTGGGTTTTCATTATATTGACATGCGCTTTCTCAACGTCCTTACTCTCGATCCCCGCAATGGCGAAATTGCAGAACTTGATTGCGCCGTCATACAGCATCAGCGTCAGATCCGCCGGGGATGCTGTCAAAACCTTGTTTCTGTTATAAGCGGCATATGCGTTTGGCAATGGCATACCATGGTACCTCCTTGTTCCGTGTTTGCTGCGTTACCGTTTTGCTCCGAATCAGCCTCCGAACAGACTGCTGAGATAGCTCTGCTGTGAATTTAATTTGGACATCGCCTTTTCCATCGCTGTAAACTGTTTGTAATACCGATCCTCCAAATTCTGCAGTTTCTTCTCCTGTGTCTTAATTTTTGACTTATAATCGTCATATTCCGACTGCATGCGCTTGTCATCGTATACCTTATACATACTGCGGTAATTCGTACGCTGCATCAGTTCATTTACTTTGCCTTTAAAATCGCCGACCAACTGCGTGAAGAATTTTGTCACACCCTCAGGATCACTGGCAATCGCCGCCTTCAGCGCATTGGTATTGCCCGATACCGTGCTGTCATCTTCGTCGCCGTCGATATGGAATACGCCTTTCTCATTTTCCGCCGCCTTAAAGTAATTCATCGTATTGATGCCGAAACTGGAAAGGCTGTACTGTTTTCCGTTGATCGTATAGCTGCTCAGCATGGAAGTCTTAAACGTATTGATTAATGTCCCCAGATCACCGTCCCGGCGCAGCAGGGAATCTTTGATCTTTGTCTCCCACTTTTCCACTTCCGTATCAGACAGTGCGTCTTTTTCCTCATCGGTAAGCGGCTCGTATCCTTTGGCTGTATCTGCATTATACAGCTTATCCATCTCTTTAATCAAGTCATTATACTGCTTGATAAAGTTTTTCACCATATCATAGATGCCGTCAACGTCATCCGTCGTGCTGATCGTCGTCTCCGCATAGATGTCGTTCCCGTCCGCATCCTTTCCGGTAACGGCGCTGACCGCATTGGCCGTAATGGTCAGGCCATTGATGGAGAAACCGTTATTTTCGGATGTGAATTCCGCACCGTTCAGCGTGATAACCGCATCGGAACCCAGTACCCGCACTGCGCTGCCGCTTGCCGTTGAAGCCAGCGTATCCTTCTTGCCGAGCGCTGCAGCGGAAGCCTTTACCATGTTCTCGCTGTCCTTCGCCACCGTGTCTTCCAGCTTCGTAACCGGTGCGTCGGATGCCGGAATTTTAATACCCATGGAACCGGCCGCCGAGGAAGCCACCGCGTAAGCCTGTGTCGCTTTCTGCCAGTTGGCTTTTGCCGCGTCACTCGCCGCTGTCAGCTCTTCGAGTTTTGCCTGCGCATCCGCTATCTGATCGGGCGTATAGGTTCCTGTCGTATCATTGATAATATCTTTCTGCGCCATCATCTGTGCATTCAGATCATCAACGCTGCGCTTATAATAATCGTTTAATACGTTCGCCGTCTCAGCCAGTTCACGCACAACCGGATCGGCAAGATTTTTATTGTTTTCCAGTTCGTTCGGATCGGTGAGTTTGTTCCGCTCCTCACGCAGCTCCTGCACTCTGTTAATCAGGCTTTCCATATCCTTCAGCATGGAAGCTGCTTTTTCTTTGGTTTTATCTTTTACCAGTTCTTCGAATTTCGTCTGATCAATGGCGCCCGCTCCCGCGTCGTATGCCTGCGCCCAGAACGAATACTCCTGAAACGCCGCATTTTCCGGATCGGAAAGATCACTGCTTGTGAGCAGTCCCAGACCGGCCAGCGCTTCCGCGCCCTTCTCGTCGCCCGCCAGCAGCGTAAAGTCATTGTCCTTGCCTGTTTTGCCCGCGTTGACAAAGATTCTCTGATTTGTTTCGTCAAATCTGGCGGTAACGCCAGCATCCGACAAGCCCTTCAGAACATCGTCGATCGTGGATGTTCCCTTCAGCTCAATCGTTTTTTCCTTGCCGCCCACCTTCACGCGGATCGAAAAAGTATCGGTCGCCCCGATCTTATCACCGGTCAGCTTGGACAGGCTGGTGCTGCCTTTCACGCTCTTGTCATTGCTCAGTTTTCCGCCGGTCAGATAGCCTTCCTTGGCCAGACGCTTAACGGCCAGCGTCTGTGTTCCGTTGATCGCAGTGTCTCCCGCAATTACGCTGGCAATATTGCTGTCCGCCACGGTCGTCTTTTTCTTGATAAAAGAACCTTCCAGATTCAGATTACTCAGCTGATCGTTAAAAAAGCTGTACACCTTGGTATTCAGGCCTTTCCAAGTTTCCTGCTTCCACTCCAGCTTTTTCTGCGCCTTTTCCAGATCTTCCTTTTTCTTACTGGATGCCTTGACAAGCTCCTGTACCATGCTGTCCGTATCCAGTCCGGACGAAATGCCGGAAATTCTCATTGCCATAACTGCTACCTCCTAGCGCTTTTCATCTACTAAAATCCCTGCCATCTCCCAGACTTTAGCTATCATATCCAAGGTCTTTTCCGGCGGGTATTCCTTGATAACTTCCTTGGTTTCCCTGTCCACGATCTTAATGGTGACGCGGTTGGTATCCTCATGGATGCCAAATATCGCTTCCGAGTTGCTCATCTTTCTGTTCAACTGGTCTACCATCTTTTTAATCGATTCCTGCGACTGCTGTGACTGTTGTTCTCTTGCCCCTGCTCCCTGATCGCCCTGGCTGTCTGCCTCGCCGGGATTTTTTACAACGAGCGTTTTAGCATCCACAGGTTTTTCGATATTGGCCGCGGTCACATCCATGTCTACCGGAGCAGCCTTCTCTGCTGGCTTCTGTGTCTGCGTCTGTGCCTGAAATGTCATTGCACTGCTTACTGGCTCAATGTTCATAATAATCACCTCCGTGTGATACATATCGGTTACAAATTATCTGCATGATCTAAACTTAATATCGGCTAAAAAAAGAAAATGTTTATAGAATTCATAAACATTTTCCAGCATCCATGCATGAAATTTTATCCCAGCAAATCCTTCAGGCTTTTCAGTCCGTCCGCATTTACGGCCTCCTTGTTTGCCTCCTGAATCTGCACATATACTTCTTTTCTGTAGATCGGCACATCTCTCGGCGCTGAAATACCCAGCTTCACCTGCTCGCCTTTAATTTCCAGTACGGTAATCTCGATATTGTTATTGATAACAAGCGCTTCATTTTTCTTTCTGGATAATGCCAGCATATTATTCACCCGCCTTCTTTGCCGCCTGCAGCATCTCATAGATCGGATACTTGACAGGATATTTTTCATCGTCCACGATCACCTGACATGCTTTTCTGGAATCTGTGTGCACCACAATCGGCGCACGCAGATTCACACTCATTTTTTTAATATCGGAAGGAACCGTCAGTGTCACCAGTACAAGCATATGATCCGGATCCAGACTGCCGATGGGTTTCAGCAGTTCGTCTTCCACCTGCGGGTTATAGTCCGGCATAATCACAAGAGGGTCCATAACAGGCATGGCAAACCCTTCTTCCTGCAGGGACTGCAGCCATTTGACACCGCTCCCGTCTTCTTTTTCCGCATCGTGCATCAGGGAAAACTCTTTCAGCTCCGGAAAACCGATGATACCATTGGCAAACCGGATTATCTTCGTATCATCGATCTCAACTTCTCCGAAAATCCTGGTATTTATCCTCATATACTACGACTCCTTTTAAATGAAATTCAGCAGCGTATTTTCCGTGATTTTGGCCGTCGCCATCAGCGCGCCGTCATAAGCCAGCTTCGCCTGTGACAGGTTGGTCATTGCCTCCGCCTCGTCTACCTGATCGTTATCCGTAATCAGATCCTTAAAGTTGGTCTTCTGCGATGACAGTCTGTCTTTGACCAGATCCAGCTTGCTGGAACGGGTACCGACTGCCGTCATGGCAAGCGTCGATTTCTTCAGGTGCGCGTTCATCCTTGTAATCCCGTTTCCAAAGGAAACCTGCAACTTATCTTCCAGAAGGCTCAGCGCCTTTTCTGCTGCTTTCAGGCTCTTTTCCGCCGTATCCTTATCCGCCTGTGTCAGAGAAGAATCTTTCAGCACATCCGTCAGAGAGGCGATTGTGGCCTCGATGTCCTGCACCTGTTCCAGTGTGGCGATCACATCTTCCACATCCCTGCCGATCGCGTGGGTATAAACTTCGGATGCCAGTGTATTGACACGCAGTTCCTGATTGAACCCCACATCATACGATATAATCTGGTCTTCCGGTCCGACATAATCGAGCACTTCATTGCCCGCCGCATCTGTCGTCTTTTTGATATTATGCAGAATTTCATCCGGCTGGCCGGGATTTTTCGTGCAGGCAAAATAGTGTTCCGGGCGCAGATCACCGCTGTCCCAGGACGACTTGTTATACGTAATAAAGATCTGGCTCTCATCCACGTCTTTTGTCTGAGAATAATCGCGTGTCGCAGACAGCACGTCATAAGCTTTGTCATTCAGAATCAGCTCTCCGGTTTCGGGGATATATACGGCACACGGCCCCTTCTGGAATACAGGATTACCATTGGCATCCGTCACCGGATTGCCGTTTTCATCCAGCTCGGGGATCGGATTGCCCGCCGCGTCTTTCAATAGTACGCCTTCAGACTGTGCATACAGATACGGGTCTGCCCGTTTGGGAACCGGCGGAGTCTGTGTTGTATCCATCACCGGATTGCCGTCTTCGTCGCTTATAATCTCCCCGTATTTTGATATGGACACAACCGGTATACTCTGCAGGCCGCCCATACGGCCGTTATAATACTGAATCGTCGGTTTTGTATTGAAATCCAGATTGTCATACGAAAGGCGGAGTCTGTGGACAGTCTCTTTAAATATATCCGTGTCTTCCACAGCGTAATCGGGATTGTTGTAATTGCCTTCATTAATCTCCCCGATGTCACCCTTTCCCATGGCACCCCTGCCGTCGGCATCCACATCGCTGTTATTTGTCTTGACATACACAATGTCGTCCAAAATCGCTGCCGTAACCTTTTCCACAATCTGATACGTTGCCGTACGGTCCAGATCGGTATCCTGGAAACGCAGCTTTGTGCTCGTACGATAGCCTGTGAACAAACCTCTGCCCGCATAATCGGCATCACCGGTCGCATAGATTTCGTCCCGCAGCTCGCGCAGATTATCCAGAATGGTCTTTCTGTCCGCCGATTGTTTGTATTTATTGGCACCGGTATTGAATTCCTCAATCATGCTTGTGACAACATCAATTACCGTATCGATCGCGTCTTCCGTTACGGTCAGCCAGCTGTCCGCGTCTTCCGTGTTCTTATCCCGATACTGTGTGATCTCGGAATACGTCGTGCGCAGACGCAGAGAACGAATGGCGATAACCGGATCGTCGGAAGGTCTGATAATCTTTTTGCCGGTGGACATCTGGGTATTATATTTATCTTCCAACAGTTTGTTTGTATTGATATTTGAAAGAGAATTATTCTGTATGATTTTATTGGTAATACGCATGTTTCATCCTCCCTTATCGCTTACACGCCGGTCTGCAGAATCAGCCTGTCATAAACTTCCGTCAGCGTCTGCACCATTTTACATGCCAGATTGTACGCATGGCGGTACTTAATCAGGTTTACGCCTTCTTCGTCTTCATCCACGCCGTGTACCGACAGGCGCTGCGTTTCGATGCTCTTTCCGATGTCCTCATAGTTTTTTCCGAAATTATTGGCACGCTGCGCGTTGAGGGCAATATCCGACAGGATACACTGCAGGAAACCGCTGGCAGAGCTGCCCCGGAAACTCATTTTATCGGTATTGGTCTTTAAGTCAATCAATTCATCCACAATATCATACTTACTCTCCAGATCCGCATTGGATGTATGGGTAGCCATCTTATTGGGGTCTTGCAGCATTTCATCGGATACGGCTATATTAAAGGCCGTCATCTTATAATAACTGTCATCCCTGCAGGAAAGTGAATAGGAAAAAGTGCCGTCAAGTTCACGATTCCCGTAAGAAGTATATCCGTCCGCATAGGTGTCAAAATTCCACTGCTCGTCGTCCGTCACCTTATCCGCCCGGAACAGGTTCTGTCCTGGGTTTCCATAGTTATCCGTAGAGCCCGGCTTCGTCATAATCGCGTTAAATGCTCTGGCATAACAGCGCGCCCACTCGTTCATCTGTTCCATATAATACGGAACGCCCTGATACTCGACCCCGCTGCCAATCGCCGCGTCTTTACCGATCAGTCCACCGATGTCCGTGTTTTCATTTTTGGGCTTCGTGCTCAATACGAAATCGTAGGAATACGTCCCCTTATCCGCATCATAATTCATCGTCCAGGAGTCAAAATAATATTCTTTGCTTCCCAGTGTAATTTTGCCGCCGTTATCCGGCAGCGTGCATTTATTGATGTCTTTCAGATATTCCGCCGTTACTTCCACGGTGACAATACTGTGTTTTTCGCCGTCTTCCGTCCGTCTGATGTCCGCCTGTGTCACACTGCCGTGGAAATACTCCCCGTTATTGCCGTCCCGCAGCTCTGCCAGCGCTTTCATCCTGCCGCCCAGGCTGGCATTTTTCAGGCTGAAACGATTGCCGTTGGACCAGTATACATCATACAGGCCGTCCGCATCCGACTGATTCACCTTTTCATCCCGCTCTCTGGCCACGCAGCTCAGAGAATTCGAAATCTGGTCGTCGACAAGTGTCTGTTTGCCCGCTATCTTGACAATAAAACGTGTCGCGCCCGTATAACGGCCCGGATTATGCGGATCAGTGACAAGCTGCTCTTCCGTGTCCACATCCACGATTTCCGAAAGTTCGTCGATCAGCAGTGCCCGTTGATCGCGCAGTTCATTGGCCGTACCGCCGGATATTTCGATTACATTGATCTGTTTATTCAAAACCACGATTTCTTTTGCCAGCGCATTGATCCGTTCCGTGCATACTTTGATTTCCGAATTGGCGTCTTTTTGCAGTTTCTGCAAATTGCCCGCCATCGTATTGAAATATTCGGTCAGCGACTCCGCCGTCCCCAGAAACGCCCGCCGCGGATCGTCGGTGCCGGAGTCTTTCCGCACATCCGCCAGCGCCTTATACATCTCGTCAAACAGAGTATTAAACCCTTTCAGTTCGCCCGGTTCCAGTCCTTCATCCTTGAAATAGTCTTCAATCTGTTTCATATAATACTGCTTTACGGAATACTCTCCCACATTGGAGTTATTTTCCCAGTATTTTACGTCATAATATTCATTTCGATAGCGCTCGATCGCCAGTACATCCACGCCTGCGCCTGCGCAGCCATAGCTGGTGAATGTGCGCAACGCCTCGCTCGCCTGCTGCACCGTATGCTGCCTGCTGTATCCTTCCGTATTGACATTGGATATATTATTGCCTGTGGTATTGATGGAAGCATTGGCTGCAGTCAGCCCCAGATACGCTGTATTCAATCCAAAAAATGTTGATGGCATGTTCTTCCTCCTTTACCCGTTACCCTGCCAGACTGTTCAGCAGATGTGCCAGCATCTCGTTTACCACGTTGATATACCGGCTCGCTGCATTGTACGCATTCTGGAATTTTACCATATTGGTCATTTCTTCATCGGAAGAAACACCCATGATCTGCTCTCTGGCATAGCATGTCGCTTCGACCGTATCCGCCTGGCTCTGCGTGATGCTGTAAAGCACGTTGCCCGTTCCGGCAACCTGCGACACCAGATCATCATAGAATTCCGAAAATGACGTCTTCGTGGAAATATTGGGATTCAAAGTCAGCTCATCCGTCTGGAATGCTTCGGCCAGTTTCGCCGCCGTCTCATAATCCTCTTTTCCGTCCGGTCTGCGGAAATTCAGTTTGGTAGGCTCTTTCAGCAGTGCCGGATTTATCAGCATATTGGTCGTCGTATAAAGCGACTCCCGCTCTGCAAAATTTTCTTCATTGTATACCCATTCGCCGTTTTTTCCGGTAGCGTCCGTTTCATATGTATAGCCGTCCGTTGCTTTTTTCTGGAACAACTGGATCGGTTTCCATGTCTCTTTGCCGTCCACCATTACTTTTTCGCAGAGATACCCCGTACTGGTATCGGCTGCATCGGCCAGTATGCCGTTGATTTTTGTTGTCACCGCATGAATCAGCCGGTCAAATTCCGCCTGCATATTCATAATCAGCGACGGGGCAATCTCTTTATTATAAGTCGTCTTATCCTCAAGATCCGTATAATTCGCCCTTCTGTCACCTCTCGCCAGCAGTTTGGCTTTGACAGAACCGATGTCCGTATTGGCAGCGGTGGAAATGGTCTGCTTCAGATTAAATACTTCCGCGCCCTCTGTATTGTAATGCTTCTTGCCCTGGCTGTCCGTCGTATATGTGGCATCCGACTTCCAGAACGGGGTATAAAATCCGGTAATGTTATCCTGTTCCACACCGATCTCATAGACCATATTTCTGGATACGAGATCGTGGCTCTCAAACTGCACGGTGACATTGCCGAAGTTATCTTCCCGGTATGCAATCCGCCCCATGGCGCCCAGTTCGTCCAGAAGCTGGTTTCTGGCATCGCGCAGGTCATTGGCCGTCTCTTTGCCGCCCGCTTCCACTTTTACGATCTGTTCGTTGAGACTGAATATCTTCTTCGCATAGTCATTGATCGTATCCACATCATTGGAAATCTGTATATTCAGATTGTCCTGATAGTCACACATCCCCTGATATACGCCCTGTGCGCTCTCCAGAAAAGCTGCGGCACGCTGGATTACAAGTCCCTGCACAACCGAATCGGCAGGCGTCTTCGCCAGCTCATCGATCGCACGCTGGATATTTTCCATGGAATTGTTAAAGGTTGCGCCATGCATTTCCCCGAGCAGCGTCTGTACCTGCGCGATCGTCTCATACGACGTGCTGTAATACGCACTCCGCCCCGACTCTCTCCGGTATGCCTGATCGAGAAAATAATCCCGCACCTGTCTGACTTTGGAATATACAACGCCCTGACCGATTTGTTTATAAGATATGGTACCGGGGTCACGCGCAACGGTATTGTAAAACATATCGCTCTGCATAACCTGTTGTCTGGTATAGCCGGTAGTGTCCACATTGGACATATTGTGAGCTGTTGTATTAAGAGCGTTCTGACTTGTCTGTAACCCTGACTGCCCTACAAATAAATTCGACATTAACGACATACTATCACCTCTTTATCAACTATTGCTTCGCATCAAAGCGTCCTGCATCAACGCCCATGATATTGCCTGCATTGTACGCGCCTTTGTTATAATTGGCTGTTTCCGGCGCTCTGCGCATCGACTGAAAAAGATTCAGATCGAACTCCACCATCTCCAGCGCTCCCGTCAGTAATTCTCTGTTTTGTGCATTAATGCTCTGCATCTGAGAAATGGTAACATGGAGCTTATCATGTACTTCTGCCAGCATCCTCTGTTCCCGGGGGCTTTTATCCAGCATCTGAATCAGATTTTCCAGTTTCAGTTGTCCAACGTCCCTGTTGATAACATCAGCAATATCGTGGATGTGTTCCTCCCGCTTCTTTTCGAGATGATAGATCCTGTCGATAATGTTCTGTTCCTCATCCGTGATTTCCTGCAGCCGTACAATATCCCCTTTTACGATTACAGGCGTTTTCTTCCTTGATAATTCCAGCAGAATTTCATATTCTGAATTTTCCTGTTCCAAAACCGAAACTAAGTTTTCTATCAGACTTGCCACCGGAATTACCTCATTTCATTATATTTCTGGAAAAGCCTGGCGGCAAAGCTGTCCTCGCTGACCTGATATGTCCCGCTCTGTACCGCGTGTTTCAAAGGCTCTGTTATCTCTTCTCTGATGTCAGGCACATTTGCCATTGCCTGCTTTACCGACTGAATGTCTTTCCCCATGTCAGAGATATGCAGCTGGTCAGAAAAGCTCCCCTTTTCTGTTTTTCCTGTCTTTACGGTCTTATTGGCCCGATAAAGCTGCTGCACCTGATTATATGTCTCGATACGCATAAAATTCCTCCTTCCATGGATCACCTGCGTAATCATTTGCTCACTATAAGTATCGGTATTTTTGTGTCAGACTTTAGTTTTTTCTCAAAAAATGTTCCTCCGCCTCTTTTGCCCGTCGGTTCTGCGCCCCTGTCAGTTCCCGATAAATCCTTTCCGTTTCGGCGGCAGACGCCAGATTTTCCGAAAAAGCGCTCGCGCTTCCCGCCGCCAGCCCCATCAGAAAAGCATGGTGATACGACCGCTCGGAGAGCCAGCCTGCCAGAAACCCGGCCACCATCGAGTCGCCGGCTCCCACCGCATTGACCAGTGTCCCTTCCGCTGCCGGGCTTTCGTGTATCACGCCCGTCTCATCCGCCAGCACGGCGCCCTCTCCCGACATGGATACGAGCACATTGACGGCCCCCATATCCTGCAGACGCTTTGCATACGGGATCACATCCGCCCTCGTGCGGAGTGTTACGCCAAACAGCGCGCCCAGTTCGTCGCGATTGGGTTTAATCAGAAACGGCCGGTGCGGCAGCACGCCTGTTAATTGCCCGCCTGCGGCGTCCACAATACACAAAATTCCCCGTCCGGCCAGCTTTTCCGTTATCTGCCCGTACAGTGCATCCGGCAGTCCGCCCGGAATGCTGCCTGCCAGCACCAGCACATCCCCCGCCTCCAGACTGTCGAGTCTGCAGGAAAGCTGTGTCAGCGCTTGTGCCGGAACTTCGGGACCCTTTGCATTGATCTCCGTTCCGTCATAATTTTTCAATTTGACATTGATGCGGGAATTCCCCCGGTGCAGGCGGATAAAGTCCGTGTGCACGCCAAGTGCCGCGCTGCGGCGCAGAATTTCCTCTCCCACAAATCCGGCGGCAAACCCAAGCGCCGTGCTTTCCATTCCCAGACTGCGCAATACGGTCGATACATTAATTCCTTTGCCGCCGGGCAGCATCTGCTCTGCGGCGGTGCGGTTGGTTTTTCCCAGAGTGAAATCGGGTACCGATACAATATAATCCAGCGAAGGATTCAGTGTAAGCGTATAAATCATGGACAACATCTCCTCTCTCGCATATATTTATCGGAGAATTTCGAAAAAAGCTTTTCTTAATTTTATAAAATAATTATAATATAGCATATGACTCAAAAATATACGGATGAAAAGGGGATTTTTTATGACAGGGACATTTTATAATACGGCGGCAATTTTGATCGGAAGTGCGGCCGGCAGTCTGTTCCGAAAGAGCATCGGTGAAAAACAGCAGAAAGTCATGTTTGACGCAATGGGACTGGCGGCGGCGGGAATCGGCATCAACGCGGTTGTAAACAATATGCCGGACAGCCGCTATCCGGTACTCTTTATTATCAGTCTGGCGGCGGGCAGCCTTCTGGGAAACCGTCTGGACCTTGACGGGAAATTTCAAAAGCTCGTGCGGCGCACGGGAAACAACGGCCTCGGCCAGGGACTTTCCACAGCCATACTCTTATTCTGTATCGGTACACTCTCCATTCTCGGACCGATTCAGAGCGCATTGCGCCATGACAACACCTATCTGTATACAAACGGCACACTCGATCTCGTGACATCCATGGTACTCGCCTCCACATACGGCATCGGAATTGCACTCGCCGCCATCGTATTGTTTCTCTGGCAGGGAGCCATTTATCTGTGCGCCGGTTATGCGCAAAATTTTTTCTCTCCGGAATTTATGACAGAACTGTCAGTGATTGGTGGTTTTCTGATTGCGGCCTCGGGTATCAGCATACTGGAAATCAAATCATTTAAAACGATGAATATGCTGCCGTCGCTGCTCGTTCCCGCGGCCTTTTTCCTTGTGAAATCTTTCTTCTGACTTTCCGGCAGAGACGCTGCGCTCCCCGCCGGAAGTATCCGTAAACCGTTTGTTCTTTTCTCTCCGGTGCTGCCCGCGTATTACCGCCGGATCAGCAGCACCGCCACATCATTGACATTGGTCCCGGTTGCACCGGTCATCACCAGGCCGCCGGTCTTTTGCAGGGCATGGTAGGCATCGTTGTCCTGCAGCACATCGTAAATGCGGATTCCCAGCGTATCCAGCCGGGCTTTGGTTTCACTGTCACAGTAACCGCCCGCCGCGTCGGTCGGGCCGTCCGTTCCGTCGCTGCCCACACTGCATACGGCCGTCTGTTCCAGTCCGGCGATTCCTTCCGCCGCCGACAGTGCCAGCTCCTGATTGCGGCCGCCCTTTCCCTTTCCCGTCAGATGGACAACCGTTTCCCCGCCTGCGATAAAGGCCAGACTTTTTCCGGTATTCTGATGGGTTTTGGCGATTGCCGCCAGAAATGCACCCGCTTCCCGTGCAACGCACGATAACTGGTCCGTCAGAATAACCGGCTCATAGCCGAGCGTTTCGGCCGCACGGGCCGCCGCACGGCACAGTCCCGTCACACTGCCCGTAATCTTTGTCTCCACGTTGTCAAGGCGTTTCGGTGTCTCCTCCCGCAAACGTTTCTGCGCCGTAACGCTCAGACGCAGGCCGTACTTTTCGGCAATCCGCACCGCATCCTCACAGACGGAAGAATCCGGATAAGCGGGCCCGGAAGCGATCATATCCAGCGGATCGCCCAGAATATCACTCAATACGATACTGTATACCTGCGCAGGCTGGCAGGCAAGGGCAAACCGGCCGCCTTTTACGCCCGAAAGCCGTTTGCGGATCGTGTTCATCTCCACAATATCCGCACCGCAGGCGAGAAGCTGCTGCGTAATGTCCCCCAATTCCTCCTGTGAGATCAGCGGCTTTTCAAACAGAGCGGAGCCGCCGCCCGAGAGCAGAAACAATACCGTATCCGCAGGCTGCAGATTCTGTGTAAGCGCCAGCGCCGCTTCCGTTCCCCGAAAAGAATTGGCATCCGGCACCGGATGCCCGCCTTCAAAGCACCTCGTCTTCGCAATTTCTCCTTTCACATGATCGTACTTGGTCACAACCACGCCGGCCGTCAGCCGTTCTCCCAGTATGTCGGCCGCTGCCTTTGCCATCTGCCAGGCGGCTTTCCCCGTCGCAACCATATAGATCCGGCCCTGACCGAAATCCCGCCCCTGCAAAGCATTTTTTACCGCTTCGTCCGGAAGAGATGCCGCAATGGCCGCCCCGATTATCTCATCCGCGTCTTTCCGTAAATTCATAAATTCCCTCCGTGGCTCCGACGCCATGCGCCGCGGCGCATGGCAATGCCCTGAGCCCATCAATCAGCCCGCCGCTTCTGCCGGCGCCGGCTTCAAAATGGCACATATTTTCAATGGATAAACAGTGACAAAACAAAGATTGCCGCAATCGAACAGATTCCCTCCACCAACGTGGCTGCCGTCTGCGTCTTATAGCCCTGTTCCGGTGTCATACCGCCGAAGTTTGTCACAACCCAGAAATAAGAATCGTTTGCATGGGATACTGTCATCGCACCTGCACCGATCGCCATAACACACAGAGCCGCCATGGCCGGTGTGCCCATTCCCAACGCACCCATCAGAGGCGCCATAATGCCTGCCGTTGTCGTAATGGCAACCGTGGAAGATCCCTGTGCCGATTTCAGGATTGCCGCCAGCAGGAACGGGAAGAAAATACCGATTGTCTGCAGAGAAGATGCATTGTCCGTGATAAATTTCACAAGGCTTGTGGAAGAAATCACTTTCCCCAATACGCCGCCTGCCGCCGTAACGAACAGAATCGGGCCTACCGTCTTTAACGTATCATTTGTCAGATCATATAATTTCGATGCCAGTCCGTTCTGCACCATCAGGATAATACCCAGAATCACGCCTACCGCCAGCGCGATAATCGGTGTACCCAGGAATGCGCATGCCGTTGCCAGAGCGCCTTCCCATTTCAAAATCGAAGAGACATTCGAAAGCGCCATCAGGATAATCGGAACGATGATCGGCGCCAGACTCATAAGGCCGCCCGGCAGCTTGCCATAAGAGGCAACCAGTTCTTCGTAACTCTGCACCGTCTCACCGCTGCTTGCTTCATCGGTGGCCGTGATCGTTTTGCCGATAAATTTTGCATAGAAATATGTGCCGGCCAGCGCGGGTATGGAGATCAGCACGCCGAAGCCCATAACGAGAAGCAGATGTTCTCCCACGCCAAGTGTGTTGGCCGCCGCGATCGGTCCCGGTGTCGGCGGGATAAATACATGCGACGCATACAGACCTGCCGAAAGGCATACCGTCATGGCAACCGAAGAAGCGCCCGTCCGTTTTACCATAGCCTTACGAATCGGATTGAGCACCACGAAACCGGAATCGCAGAAAACCGGGATCGACACCACCCATCCCATCAGCTCAATCGCCAGTTCGGGATGTTTCGGCCCGACCAGCCTGACAACCATGTCAGCCAGTTTGAGCGCTGCCCCTGTAGATTCCAGAAAGCTGCCGATCATGGCGCCGAAAATAATTACGATGCCGATGCTCGTAAACGTCGAAGAAAAGCCGCTTCCGATTACATTTGCAATGCCGCTGATCTTTTCGCCGTCGGCTCCTGTGGTATCCACCCACGGAATACCGCCGATCAGCCCCAGAATCATGGACACGAGCATAATGGACAAAAACGGATGAATCTTAAACTTACTAATCATCACAATCATGACCACGATCGCCAGAATAAAAACGATTACAAAAGGAATTCCTGTCATACTTTCACCCTCCTATTAAGTGTATAGTTTTGCCGGACTTGTGCAATATGTATAGTTTGCTGCACGTTTTTCCGGACTTTTTGTACTTCTTTTTTACGATAGCATATTCGGAATCCCTTGTGAATGTTACTCATACTATATATTTCTTTGTTTTTTTGTTATAACGACATATTTCGACCCAAAACGCCGCTGCCACACAGTTTCCGGTAAAAAGAAAGCGCCATATAATAGACAGCCGCCCCTTTCGGCGTACGTATGTCACGGCCGGAAAGTGTTTCCAGTTTTTTCAACTTATACTGTACGGTATTTTTATGCATAAAGAGCATATCCGCCATCCGGGTTACGGAACCGTCATTCTCGAAATATGCCGCGATCATCGTCATATAAGATTCCAGTTCTTTCAGATCGATATGGGGAAACAGTTTTTCCACATACTTTTTCATCGTCTCCCCGTCCACCTCATCCAGAAACAGCTCCACGTTCAGCTCTTTGTAAAATACAATCTCCCGATCGCCTTCACGGCAGTTTCCCGCAGCCGCCTCCGCCTCCTCACAGTTATGGCTGATCTGACTGTCGCCGGCCCGGCCGGAATCGATTCCGACCAGTACGCTCTCGCGGTATTTCCTGCGGATCAGTTGAATAATCTGCTGCGCCAGCTCCCGCATCCGTCCGTCCGGGCATGTCCGCACCAGACAAATCTGCCGCGGCGGCTCCCGCAGATAGAGCATATCTTTTTCTTTGTCCGCAAAATGGCGGATTGACGCCTCCATTTCCTCCAGATGGCGCTGCCCCTCCATCGTATCGGACAATACCTGATAACGGGCAAAGTGAATGACGAGCGCCCGTCTCGGTTTCGCAATATCAATTCCGAGGCGCTGCCCCCGCTCCACAAAACTTTTGTCATACACCGCCCCGGCTTTGCCGATCCATTCCTCCATAAAACGGTATCTGACACGTCTGTCATATCTGCTCTTGTCCCGCAGCAGACTGTCTTCGATCATTATCTCCGTCATCCGCCGTACAATATTACCGTATCCGGCCACACGTTCCTTCTCACCGGTAATGCCGATCACCCCCACCGTCTCGCCCCGCACCGCGATGGGCAGATTAATCCCTTTTCTCGTGGTGGCCGTCTCCATATCCGGTGTGATATACAGCTCCTGCAATCCCTCGCGGATCACCCTTCTGGCTCCGTCATGCAGGGTGCCGATGCGCTCCGGATCCGTGCTGGCGATAATACGCCCCTCCTGATCCATCAAGTTGACGTTTTCCCGGATCTCTCTTCCGATTTCTTCCACAACCGTCTGCGCTACAAATTCCGAAATATACATAATTACCCTCTGCCCTGCAGATCCAGATACAGCAGTTCGTCCTCTGTCAGCCGGATTGCAAGCGCCTCCAGATTTTCCCGCATCCGCTCCGGCCTGCCCGTGCCGATAACGGCAAACGTATTCAGCTTTTGCCCGAACAGCCATGCAAGGGCGATCTGCGGCACACTGCGGTCGTACTTCCGCGCCAATTCCTCACAGCGGCGCAGGCGTTCGAAATTATCCGGATCCGCATACCCTTTCATCGCAAAGGAATCCATGACCGCCGCCGCTTTTTCTGTCTCACCGCTCTTTACCCTGCCGGAAAAAAGTCCCCGGCCCAGACTGGAATAGGCGATCACCGGCATCTGCTCCGCCTCATACCAGTCCCGCGCCGCCTGCTGCGCCGGTCCCGATATACCAAGCCCGCCGCCGCCCCACATGTCCCGTATCTGCTCCGCCAGTCCGAAATTCGGACTCGACACGCTAAACGGAATCAGATTGTGCTTATATGCATACTCGTTTGCCTCCGCAATCCGTTCGTGCGTCCAGTTGGAACCGCCGAAAGCGCCGATCTTTCCCTCCGCATGCATGGCATTGAAAATCTCCACCACATCCCCGGCCGGCACCGCCGGATCATCGCGGTGTGCCAGATACACGTCAATATAGTCCGTCTGCAGATTTTCCGCAGACACCGCAAAATCCGCCCGTATTTCCTTTTCGCTGAGCCGCTTCGTCCAGTCCGTATCCGGGTGCGCGCATTTTGTCAGAATCGTCACCCGCTCCCGCATTCCCCGTTCTGCCATCCACTTTCCCAGCGCTTTCTCCGCTTCCCCATATACACGCGCGGTATCAAACGCCGTAATCCCCAGCGCAAATATGGCATCCAGAAGCGCATTCCCTTCGCCTTCCGTGGAAAAGGGCGGCATCGCCGTCCCGTAAAAAATACGGGATACCGCCTTTTCCACATAGGGTATCTTCCCATATTCCATTTCCCAATGTCCTCCCTGTTTATTTCCCGTTACAGACTGCCTGTCACCGCCCCGCTTCCATAAGCGGACGAACGGCATCATAGACCCTGCGGTAACGCTCGTAAACCGCCCGGTATTTTTGATGCATTTCCGGACGCGGCTGATAAACCTTTGTCTTTTCCACCATGCGCTCCGCCGCCTCTTCCAAATCCCGGAACACCCCGGCCGCAATCCCGGTCAGCATGGCGCTCCCCACTGTTCCCGCATCCGCGGTGGCAAGGGCGGTAATCGGAATATTCAGCATATCCGCTTTCATTTGCATCCAGATCTCCGAACGCGCTCCGCCGCCCGTAGCATGGAGCATGCGGATGTCGGACCGCTGCAGATATTCCAGATTGACCAGCATTTCATAGACAACCCCTTCCATACAGGCATGATAGAGCTGCGCCGTTGTCGTACCGGCATCCAGCCCCAGTATCGCACCTTTGGAACCGCTGTCCATATACGGAGTGGCCGCTCCCGCGAAATGGGGCAGCACCAGTATGCCCGTCGGCTGTGTATAATCCCGCTCCAGATACGCGTTGACGGAGATCCCTTCCTGCGCTGCCAGCTCCTTCTCCTTTTTCGCCATCGTGTCCGCGCACCACTGAATCAGCGCGCCGCCCGTATAGGAAAAAGCATAGCACACATATTTCCCCGGCACGACATACGGCACGACTGCAAATTTCCCGCGGCTCATCACATCCAGATCCGGCAGGCCGTCATACACCGGCGTAATGCATTCCACCGTTCCCGCGCCGTCCACCGCCTGATCGGCGGAAAAAACACCCGCTCCGATGGCTGCCGCCACCTGATCGTGCCCGACCGATACGACAATCGTGTCGGAAGAAAGTCCCGTTTTTTCCGACACGGTTGTCAATATCTTTCCTGCCGCCGTGCCGATGGGAACCGGGACGGACAGCAGGTTTTTGTCTATACCCGCCGTCTCCAGAATCCGGTCACTCCATGTCAGCGTCCCGATGTCAAACGCCTGCGTGCGCGCAGCCAGCGAATAATCGATCTGCGCCTTTCCCGTCAGATGAAAGACCACATAGTCTTCGATCAAAAAGAGATGCGCCGCCTGCCGGTATACTTCCGGTTCATGCGCTTTCAGCCACATCATTTTGGAAATGCTGTACATCTCGTGCGGATCAACACCCGTGATATGCAATATCCGTTCCCGCCCCGGCTCCCGTGCCAGCGCTCCGCATTCCTCCGCTCCCCGCGGATCGGTGTAGAGCATGGCCGGATACAGCGCATTGCCCTCTGCATCGGCCGCCACAAAGGTTTCCCCGAAACTGGTCACGCCGATTCCCGCAATATCCGGGTAAACCCGCGCCATCTCCCGGATCACTTCCCACACCATATCCAGAATCGCCCGGGCGTCCACCTCATGAGCGCCGCATGTGCGCCTTATGGGGTAGTCCCGGTATGCTTTGTTCAGAAAACGGCCCGCTTCATCAAACACCGTCAGCTTGCAGCCCGTCGTCCCTATATCCAGTCCCGCAATTTTCATTCTTATTTCCTCCATTCCGGTCCCGGCCTGCGCACGGCCCTGTATCGGTCGTGCGCAGACCGCCGTGGACCGATACCGTCAGGCGTCTATGTCAACCCAGTCATATCCCAGATATGTCGTAAAAGCTTCCTGTAAAACCGCTTTCATATGTCCCACACCGACAGACGTATGATGTTTGAATCCGCCCCGTGCCAGACGAATCAGCTTATCCTGCAAAGCGGGAATTTCCGCCACACCGCCGCAGCCGAAGAACGCTTCCTCGATTGCGTCTTCCGTAAAGCGTCCCTCACTCGCATAGACAACGATCCTGCCGTCTTTCGTTTGACAGTTGGAAAATGTCATGTCGAACGGCCGGATCCTGCCCTCATTGCTGCCCCATCCGCTGCCGGGGTCGCCCTTGGCGAACATCTTATGCTCCGTCACCGTCCCCTTTCCCGTCATCAGGCTCTGGGCAACCGGACCGCAGTGGAACAAAATCACCTTGTCTTCCGCATCGCCGTAATTATTGTTCCAGTCCAGCACCGCCGTCGGCTGCTCACTTGCAAGCTGCATTGCCCGCATTGTCAGGGCGGAACACATATCGATCTCACAGGAGGCCGCGATTCCTCTGTCATTCAGCTCGCTCAACAGTACGCAGGGACAGATGCGCAGTACTTCCTCCATCTCGTTCCAGCACCGGAGCGTCAGCGCATCCAGTGCATAAGCTTCTATGTATTCATCCAGTACCACCGCAACTTTGGCCAGTGTCAGCATATTCGCCTGCGGTACCCCCGAACAGTCCGTATAAGCCTGCAGCCGTTCCCGTTTCGCCAGCACCGCCTCGTCATCGTCCGCCTTATTTCCCACCTTGAAAAATACTTCCGAGAGATCGAACGATTCCACATTGATGCCGTACTTTTGCAGCGTAATTTCATCAAACCGCACGGTCTTGAACGCCGTCGTGCGTGCGCCGATGCAGCCCACGTTAAACCGTTTCATCCCATTGACCACCCGGCAGACGGCCGCAAAATCTTTCAGGTTTTGCGCAAATGCCGGAGACAGCGGATGCACGACATGCGGTTTCATAACCGTGAAGGGAACCCGATACTGGGTAAAGACATCCGTCACCGAAAATTTTCCGCAGTATGCGTCTCTGCGGTGCGCAAAATCCATCTTGCCGATCTCGTCGGGATATGCCTGCATCAGAATCGGCACCCCCCCGCATCCTGCAGCGCGGTAATCGCTCCGTTTTCATCGGCAAAGATCGGCATGGAGAAAATGACACCGTCGTATTCCCCTGCATGCTTTTTCAGCCAGTCCGCATACAGCCGTCCCTCCTCCCGCGTCTCCACACCGCCGTACCGCGTCAGCGCCGCGTCCATGGCGATATAATCATATCCCGCATCCGTTACCGCCTTTACCATATCTTCCCGCGCGCCGTAGATCAGTTCCCCCGGCATAAACCCTCTGTTGCAAAAACACAGTGCAAACGTCATCTTTCCGCTCATTCTCTTTCCCCCTTCTCAGGCGATGCCTGCAAACACTTTCATGGCAGCCTTGATATTTTCCCGCATGGCATCTCTGGCCCTGCCGGCAGCTTCGGTGAAAAATACCGGCATCCCCGCTTCCACACCTGCCATGTATTGTGCCAGCGCCGCGCCCGCCGCCTTATCCATATAGGTAAAATAATTGATCTTCCGTACGCCTGCCGCAACGGCTTTCCGAAAATCTTCGTCGCTGACGCCGGAGCCGCCGTGCATCACGACCGGAATCCCGCCGGTTTCCTTCCGCACCTGTTCCACGACACCGAAATCGAGACACGGCTCGCTCAGATAAATGCCGTGTGTCGTCCCGAAAGAGCACGCCAGAGCGGCGACGCCCGTCTCGCTGACAAATTCCCCCGCCTGTACCGGATCGGTATAGATCTTGGTATCGTCCTCAGCGCCCGTGCCTTCGCCCGCACCCGACTCCCGGCGTCCCATCGAGCCCAGTTCCGCCTCGACAGACGCCCCGGTCTTCGCCGCCATCTCCACGGCTTTTTTTACGTTTTCCACATTCTCCGCATAGGGAAGCGTAGAACCGTCAAACATTACACCGGTAAACCCCATATCAAGCACTTTCTGCACATAATCCAGCGTTTCACCGTGGTCCAGATGGACACATACGGGCACCGAGGCCGCTTTCGCGCGGGCTACCATAATCGGACCCATAACCGACACCGGTGTCAGAACTTCGTGGCACTGCGCCGCCTGTACGATAACCGGAAGCTGCAGTTCTTCGGCCGCTTCCAGGATTGCCAGCAGACTTTCCAGATTCGGCGCATTAAACGCCCCGACGGCAATCTTTTTCTCCTCCGCTGTCTCCAAAATCTCCTGTAATGTTACTAACATGAAAATCCTCCTTTGTCCCGCTTATTTTCCGCTTTTATCCTAACAGATTTTTTCCGGGGAAGATATAGATTTTCGTCTTTATTTCTTTGCATTTGTTCGCCCACGGGATATAATATTAGGAACGTTCAATGAGGTATTCCCGCGCCCGGGAAATGGATCCGATGAAAAAGGAGTGCATTCAGAATGGTTTCCAGTTTTGATATGACAAAGCTCTGTTCACTGTTGCAGGATTTTCATATGCTGACACAGATACGGATTACCGTATTCAACGACCGGCTGGAAGAACTGACCGCCTGGCCGCAGCATGTCCCGCCTTTCTGCCGTCTGATCCGCAGTGATCCCGACGGGCTGGCGCAATGCCGGAAATGCGACCGGGAAGCCTGTGCCACCGCCCTGCAAAAGCGCGGCACCCATATCTATCGCTGTCACGCCGGGCTGACGGAGGCGGTTTCTCCCGTCTTTCTGGGAAATATTATTATCGGCTATCTGCTGTTCGGTCATATTTTCGCCTGGCCCGACGCCGAAGACGGCCGCCGGCGCATAGCCGGAGCCTGCGCGGGCTACCGCATTGACCCGCAGTGCCTTGCGGACTGCTGCCGGCGGCTGCCCGTCCGTTCGGAGGCTTATATCCGCTCCGCTTCCAACCTGCTCCACGCGGTCGCGTCCTATCTGTGCATGGAACGGATGATTTTCCTGCGCCAGAATGACCTGCCACTCCAGCTCGATGCCTATATCCGCGATCACCTGTCCGAACCGCTCTCCGCACAGCGTCTCTGTGCACATCTGCAGATCGGCAGGACCACCCTCTACGAATTGTCCCGCCAGAGCTACGGACGCGGCATCGCACAACAGATCCGCTTTCTGCGCATCGAAAAAGCCAAAACGCTGCTGCTGGAACAGCCCGCCCTTTCCATTGCGGAAGTTGCGGAGGCCTGCGGCTTCCCGGAATACAATTATTTTATTACCATATTCCGCAAGCAGACCGGAACCACGCCTGCCCGGTTCCGCACCGGGCAGGCAGGGCGGTCGTTTTTACTGTAAAGCGTTTCTCCCCGCCGCGGGCAGCGCCTTCCATGGCCTGTATTATTTTCGGAAAAAGGCATCGACATTTTTGCGGATTTCCTGCGGATTCAGTGTCTTTAACAAATATCCGGCCGGCCGCAGGGCGATGACTTTACGGACACTCTCTTCATCGTATGTGCCAGTCAGGAAAATAACCGGCGTGTCGGCGAGCTCTTCCTCCGCGCGGATCATCTCCAATACTTGTCTGCCGTTGCAGACCGGCATCTCATAATCCAGAAGAACCAGATCCGGTCTGTCCACAAACATACAGCGGATTGCCGAAACACCCGACGATGCCAGTACCACCTCATAATCCTTGCCGAGCAGCCCTTTCATGGCTTCCCGTACGATACCGGAATCATCTACCACAAGTATCTTCTTTTTGTCCTGCGCCTTATTTTCATCAAGGTACTTCTTAATCTCTTTCATGGCATTTTCCGGCTTGATAGACGATCCAACCGTTTCCTGCAGCAAATGCGGCGCCATTACGCAAAACGCAAAGTATCCCTCTCCCGTATCAAGCAACAGACTGCACTGCGGTTTCTCACCCGCGAATGCACGCTCAAACTGATCGTACGTCAGCAGATTTTCCTCTTTCACCTCATATGGCTCGTCAGACGGAATATATACACGGATGCGCTCCACAAGCTGTTTCGCCACATACCGCGTGGCGTTTACCATCATAACATCCACTTTGTCGGTACCGAATCCCATGATGTCGCCAATGGTATTGACAAGCAGACGCTCCTCAAATACCATAAAGACTTCCCATCTGTCGCCCTTGGGAGAGCCGTAAACAAGACGGTAATAGATTCCGTTTCCAAACTTCTCGCCGCCATAGCTCTCGCTGATAATCCGTGCGTTCAGGCGAAACAGGTCATATAAAAGCTGTATGACAACCTTTCCCATGGCGTCCTGTTCTTCCTCCGGCAAAAGTCCGACCCATTTGCTCACGGTTTTTCCCGTAATGGCCTGATCCTCTGTCAGCGTATGACCGATCAGCCAGCCCGCACATACCCCCAGGAAATGTTCGATCGCATCGGCGGAAAAGCGTGTCTGGTACAGCTCCTTTTCAATCTCCGGGAGGGTCTTTTTCCGAAACGTATCATGCAGACGCCTGTGCATGTCAAACCCGCTGTAATTGATCGAAGCCATATAGACCTCTTCCTCCGCAAAGTGCTTCATGGCATGCTCTTTGAAATATTTGATGCCTTCCTGACATACCCACTGGCTTTTCGCCTCATTCTGTCCATAGGTAAACAATCTCTTTAAAATGCTGAAAAGCTTTTTATGCTCTCTGTCTATAATGTCCACACCGGTATTAAACCGGTCCTGCCATACAAACTGACTACCATTCATACCGTCATACTATCCTCCTGATTTCTATAAAATTATGCGATTTCCGCTTATGCGGAATAAAACCGTTCCAATACTTTTAAGCCATACCACGTATCCTTCATGCCTGCCGTCTCCACCGCCGAATGCATCGCCAGCTGCGGCAGGCCGATGTCAACGGACTCCATCGGCACACGGGCCGCGGACAGATTCCCCAGCGTGGAGCCGCCCGCCACATCGGAGCGATTGGCATATGTCTGACAGGGGATGTCCGTCATACGGCAAATCTCCCTGATATACGCCGCAGAACGGGCATCGGTTGTATATTTCTGGCTCCCGTGGTATTTTATCACAATGCCGCCGTTTAAATAGGGCCGATTGGTCGGATCGGATTTTTCAGGCCAATTCGGGTGCACCGCATGTGCGTTGTCGGCAGAGATCAGAAAACTGTCCGCCACCATCCGCAGATAGCGCTCACGTTCCCATCCCAGTCCCTTGCAGAGCCGGTACAGCACGTCATCCAGAAATGTGGAATCCGCGCCCCGCCCTGTCCTGCTGCCCACCTCTTCATGGTCAAACACGGTACATATAGTAATATATGCATGCGGTGTGCTTTTCGCAAATGCACTGACACAGACAAACGCACTCTGCAGATCATCCAGCCGCGGTGAGAGGATAAATTCCCCCGTCCGTCCCAACACCCGGCCCTGTTCTCTGACATAGAGAAACAGATCATGTCCCAGAATTTCCGCCGCCCGGACGCCGGCCGCTTCCGCAACCTCTTCCAGAAGCCAGCCTTTGCAGTCTTCTCCGCCCGCTCCGTACAAAGGCAGCAGATCCTTCTGCGGATTGTATTCAATACCGCTGTTGACCGTCCGATTCAGATGAACCGCCAGACTCGGTATGACAAGCAGATCCCGGTCGAGATCGACGGTCGTCACCGCAATCTCTCCGTCCCGCCGCACGGCAATCCTGCCCGCAACGGACAGCGGCCGGTCCAGCCATGTCGAAAGAATCATTCCGCCGTATTTCTCCGTATTCAATGTCACATACTGCTTCTCCACACCGATCTCCGGATTTTCCTTGATTTTAAATGTCGGGGAATCACTGTGTGCCGCCGCCGCATGAAATCCCCGGATTTCTCCCGTCTCCGGTATGCGGAAGGCAGCCAGCGACGCTCCGCCCCGTACAACATAATATCCTTTTCCGTGCTCCGGCGCCCATACCGCATTCTCCCTCAGCTCTGTAAACCCCGCCTTTTCCAACATTTTTATCATATTGGAAACCGCCTGAAAACTACAGGGGCTTTTTTCGATAAAAGCAAGCATATCCGCCGTCGTCTCCCGAAATTTTTGTTCCAATGCATTGTCCTCTCTTTCTCATAATATCGATCACTTATGTATATTTTCCTTTTTGTCACGAAACAGATATGCTAAAATAGGAAAAATGATATAAAAAAGGAGAAACCCATTATGAATCCCAAAACAATGTACAACTTAACTTACGGACTGTTCGTCCTCACCTCCGCTTTCGAGGGCAGGGACAGCGGTTGTATTATCAATACCGCCGGCCAGGTGACATCCGATCCCAACCGGATCAGTATCACCGTCAACAAATCCAATTTTACGCATGAACTCGTACAGAAAAGCAGCCGGTTCAATATTTCGATTCTGAGCGAACAAGCCGACTTCGCATTGTTCCGGCATTTCGGCTTCCAGTCGGGACGCACGATTGACAAATTTGCCGCTTATCCCGACTGTAAACGCAGCGCCAATGGCCTGTACTATATCACCGCGGGCACAAACGGATATATCAGCGCGGCGGTGGAACAGACGGTCGATCTCGGAAGCCACACCCTCTTTATCGCTTCCGTAACGGATATGGATGTGCTGTCGGACGCTCCGGCCGCCACCTATGCCTATTATCAGTCCTCGATTAAACCGCAGCCGGCACAGACCGCCGCACCGGGCAAAACAGTATGGCGCTGCAAAGTCTGCGGCTATACGTACGAAGGGGAAACGCTCCCGGCCGACTTTATCTGTCCGCTGTGCAAGCATCCCGCCGCAGACTTTGAAAAAGTGGTATCATAACGCGGCGCGGTAGATCGCCAGCATGTCCGCCTGCTGCAGTACCTTTGCGGACCCTTTCCTGCCGCCGCTGGCAATGCTGCACTTCTCTGCCAGTTCCCGGAGCTGTTCCTCCGTGGGATCGATGCCAAGCTCATGCAGAGAAGTCGGCATGCCGATCCGGCGATAGAACGCCTCCATGGCCGCAATCCCCCGCAGCGCGGTTTCCTCCGCGTCTCTGCCCGGTTCCACCTGCATAATACGCTGTGCAAACAGCACAAAACGGTCCAGGCAGTCTTTACAGACATATCTCGCCCAGCTCCCCCATACGGCAGCCAGACCGGCGCCGTGCGCCACGTCAAACATACCGCCGAGTTCATGCTCGAGCGCATGGGATGCAAAATCCTTTTCCCGGATGCCGCAGCCTGTCAGATCATTGTGGGAAAGACTGCCCGCCCACATCACTTCCGCACGCGCGTCATAGTCATCGGGATGATCGCGCAGAATTTCCGCATTGCGCAAAACGGTGCGCATCAATCCTTCTGCGAGTGTATCGGTCAGCTCCATATGACCGCCGTTTGTAAAATATCGTTCCATCGTATGCATGAGAATATCGGTACAGCCGCATGCCGTCTGATAATCCGGCAGCGTCATCGTCAGTTCCGGATTCATCACTGCAAATTTCGCACGGCTCAGATCACTGGCATATCCCCGTTTGATACCGCCTTCGTCCTTCGTAATCACGCAGGAAGCGCTCATTTCACTGCCCGCCGCCGCAATCGTCAGCACCACGCCGATCGGAAGGCACGCCCGGGCCTGCCGTTTTCTGTCATACAGTTCCCAGACATCCCCTTCATTTGCCACGCCATAGCCGATCGCCTTGGACGAATCGATCACGCTGCCGCCGCCGACTGCCAGAATAAAATCCACGCCTTCTCTCTTACACAGATCAATGCCTTCATAGACAAGTGACAGTCTGGGATTCGGTACCACACCGCCAAGGCTGACATACGCAATGCCCGCCTCCTCCAGGCTCTTCTCAATCCGTCCCAAAAGCCCTGATTTCCGCGCGCTGCCGCTGCCGTAATGCAGCAATACTTTTTTGCAGCCCTGCTCCTTTACCAGCGTTCCGGTCTGCGCTTCCGTTCCCTTTCCGAATACCACGCGCGTCGGCGCATAATATGTAAAATCGTTTGCCATTCTTTCCTCCCTGTTTTCCAACGACAACAAGGCAGAAACGGTTTTGCCCGTTCCTGCCTTCCTTCTGCGTTTCCGTCAGACAGTTCTGAATTTTGCGATATAAACCGGGAAGGAATCCGTTCCTTTCATCTCTTTTCCGGCTCTGATCGTCACATTCTTGTCCGCCACCAGATATTCCACACTGGCACCCGCTTCGATCACGGTTCCCTGCATCAGAATACTGTTTTTTACCTTTGCGCCCTTTGCAATCTTGACACCGCGGAACAATACGCTGTTTTCCACTTCGCCCTCGATCACGCAGCCGTCAGCCGCCATAACGTTCTGTACTTTTGCCCCTTCGACATACCGCGTCGGATTGTCGTCACGGATTTTGGTATAAACCGTGTGACCCGAGAACAGAGCGTCCAGATTGTAGTCATCCAGCAGCTTCATATTTTCATCAAAATAGCTCTTAATATCACTGATGCGCGCCACATAGCCGTCATACTTATAAGCCTGTACATTCAGTTTGTTCAAACGCGGAAGCAGTACGTCCCGTTCGAAATATTCCTGCCCCAGAACAAACGCGCCGTTAATCAGTTCGATCAGAAGTTCACGCCGGATCACCGAAATATTCATGGAGAAATTCTGCACGCCCGGCTCACGGGAATTGACATAAATTCTGGTGACACGTCCGTCTTCTATATTAAATGTATAATAGAATCCTTTGTCATTGGACTGGGACTTCATCAGATTTTCCGGAAATTCCTGTTCGTTGTAGGCGATCGTCACATCCGCGCCCTTTTCTATATGGGCTTTAATCAGCGCATTGAAATCAAAGTTTACCACAACGTTTGTATCCGCCAGTACCACATATTCTTCTCTCTGGTCTCTCAGGAAATCAAGAATGCCTGCCAGCGCTCCCACGCGTCCGACATAAGGCTTGGATTCTTTCTCCGCAAACGGAGGGAAAATATGTAAACCGCCGTTTTTCCGCACCAGATCCCACTCACGGCCGGAGTCCAGATGATCCATCAGGGAATGGTAGTTGTTATTTACCATAACGGAAATATTGTTGATATTGCAATGGGTCATGCTGGATAAAATAAAGTCAATCAGACGGTAACGGCTGGCAAAAGGAATAGAAGCCATCATCCGCACATTTACCAGTTCCGGCACCATCGCATCATAACTGTTTGGGAAAATAACGCCAAGAGCACTTCTACTTGATTTTACCATTGTTCTTCACCGCCTTCTACATTATTTCTCACCATAGCGTTCGGTCCGACTTTTGCACCGTCACCAATGGTCACGCCGTCGCCCACCGTGGCCACACCGTTTTCATCTCCCGAAGGCATCGCACCCACGACGGCATTTTCGCCGATCGTCACGTTCTCTGCTACAATACAGTGTTTTACGACTGCACCCGCCTTCACGACCGTATTTCCCATAATAACCGCATCTTCCACCAGCGCGCCTTTCTCGACCCGCACACCGGAAAACAGAATCGAATGTTTTACCGCGCCTTTGATATTACAGCCGTCTGTCAGCATGGAATTTTCCACAACTGCGCCCGCAGAAATTTTATGTCCTGTCATACCGCTGTTACGGCTGTAAATCTTCCAGTCGTCATCAAACAGATTGATACCGCTGTGTTCCGGATCCAAAACTTCCATGTTTGCTTCCCACAGGGACGAAATCGTTCCCACGTCTTTCCAGTATCCGTCGAAGTGGTACGCATACATTCTGCGATTGTCCCGAAGCAGATTGGGAATAATGTTATTGCCGAAGTCGTTTTCGGAATTCGGATCCGCTTCGTCTTCTTCCAGATATTTCTTCAGAATGTCCCAGTTAAAGATATAAATGCCCATGGATGCCAGATTTGACTTGGGATTTTTCGGTTTTTCCTGGAATTCGGTAATCCGGTCATCATCGCCAGCCACCATCAGGCCGAACCGGGAAGCCTCCTCCCATGGAACCTCCATGACTGCCACGCTGAATTCCGCATCCTTTTCCTTGTGGAACTTCAGGAAATCATTATAATCCTGCTTGCAGATCTGGTCGCCGGAAAGTATGATTACATACTGCGGATCATACCGCTCAATAAAAGAAATATTCTGATAAATCGCATTGGCTGTCCCTTTATACCAGTCCGAACCGCTTGCTTTCTGATAAGGCGGCAGTACATGTACCCCTCCATAAAGACGATCCAAATCCCATGGCTGGCCGTTTCCGATATATTCATTCAGTACCAATGGCTGATACTGTGTCAAAATACCTACCGTATCAATTCCGGAATTGACACAGTTGGAAAGCGGAAAATCAATGATACGATATTTTCCGCCAAATGGAACCGCTGGTTTTGCAAGCTTCTCGGTCAATGCATACAGGCGGGACCCCTGTCCACCGGCAAGAAGCATTGCAATCATTTCTTTCGCCATAAAGCTACCTCCTACATTTAATACCTATGCAGGAATTATACTACAAAATAACCAAAAATGATAGTATTATAAAAAATATTTCAGGAAATTCGACAAATTATTTTCCCGATTATTCCGCTCATAACAGCTCCAGAATTGCACGGATGTCAAGTGCGCATGGTTCCGGCAGTCCCTGCTGTCTGGCAACCGCTTTCTTTTCCGTCAGTTCCTCCAGTTGTTCCTGCTGTTTTTCCCGGCGTTCGATCCGTTCCTCCCAGTATGTTTTTTCTTTTTGTCCCAGATGCTGTGCCGGGCTGTCATAAGTCCAGCTTTCCCCGTAAGATTCCGCATCGGACGCCCCGAAATGCATCACGGAAAACGTACGGCTGTGAAACGGATCCCGAACCGAAAGATTACGCCGTATGGTATCCAGCACATGCCGCTCATATGCCGGATCCTTCCGCATGGCTTCCAGTCCGTCATCCGAAACGGTAATGCGCCGGTTCCAGCCAGCCTGAGACGCATCGGGACGGATCCCGGAAATCGTATCATAGAGATACAGCCGGTATTCCTCCAACGTCATATCCGCCGCTGCCGGACGGGAAGCATCCGCCGCTGCCGCTCCCTGCGCGATACGCTCTGCCGCGCTGCGAAATGTCCCTGCCGTCCCTGCCTGTTTCGTCTGTCCGTCCTGCCTTTTGCGGCAGCTCTGTAAAAATCCGGCGTATGTCCCGGTCATATAACCGATGTGAATCCCGTTGTCCATCCGTATCCCTCCTGTATCTGTCTCCGAATGTTATCTCCGGAAATCATACCGGCCGGACTGCGCCGACCACAGATTGCCGGAAGCGTCATAGCGGCTGGAAAGGCTTTCTGTATTTGCCTGTGCATCTTCCGAGATACGATCCGTCACAAACGCCAGCCGCGTGCCGAAACGCCCCGACGGTCCCAACACCTTTTCCAGCGTTTCCGCGTCGGCTGCCTTCAGCTTTTCCTGATCGATCTGCAGAGAACCGTCCGCCGCCTGACTGATGCCGATTTCTGCCAGTGAATCCTTACTCTTTTGGGTGATTTCCTGAAGTATCTTTTTATAATAGCCGCTCTGTTCTGCCCCGGACGCACCCAGTTCCTTCAGAACGGCATTATAATTTTTCACCAACGCCTCAGTCTGCCGCAGAAGTTCGCTGTTGTCTCCGCTTTCTTTCGCCTTGTCAAAAAGGGAATCCTTCTCCTTCGTAAAGTTTGCAATTGTTTTTTGCAGATTCTGAGCCGCCTTTTGCAGTTTTTCATAGCCAAACCGATCCCCCAAAATCCGCTCCGTCTTGCGCTCTTTCAGTGCGGACAGCACACCGTCGTCCGTGCTCTCCTCGTCCACACTGCCTGAATACAGCTGATTGTTCAGCGTCATGCCCGCCTTTCTGGACGATTCATCCAGCATATAGTTCGTAACTCGCATTGATTTTTCCTCCCTTTCATTTCCCGTTTCTTTCTTCCTTTATTGTATCGGCCATATCCCGCCCTGTCTTTCGTAAAATGCAATAAAAACACCGTTCCGTGTCATAAAAAGTTCGTCAAAGTACCATTGACCAGCTTTACCTTTATACCGTATAATAATTGCATAGGAAGAATGTACCACAAACTATACGGCGATATGCAAAGGAGAGGAAGGGACCCGTGAAACAGTTTTTTGGCAGGAGTCAGAGTGGAGATTTAAAAGAGGCCGTCCGTGGACTGTCCAGTCCACAGTTCATTATGCTGTTTTCGAACAGCGATCAATTCGAAGCACATGTAAAAAAATTAGAGGAATTATATCCGAAAGTACCCAGTATTGGCTGCATCGGCATGAGTTATGACACCCGAGTTGTGGAAAAAGGCGTGGGTGTGGCAGCCTTTTATGATGGCGTCAGCGCCGCCGCCAATGTATTGGAGCATGTATCCACCATGCCCGTAAAATATATCAGCCGTCTGCAAAAGGACGTCAACCGGATACAGGGATCGCGTCGTGACACGGTATGTATTGATTTTTGTGCCGGGAACGATGCCTGTGTATTGACTACCATTTACAGTGTACTGCGGCAAAGCGGCATACCGCTCGTCGGCGGTACGGGAGATGCCGGCAAGGTATCCGCAAACGGCATAATCTATGAAGACGCCGTCGTTTATGGACTGATCCGCAACCATGGCGGCAAAGTAAAGGCATACAAGGAAAATATCTACCATCAGATGGGAAACTACCGCTTTATCGCTTCCAAAACCGATAAGGCAAACTATATTATCGGTGAATTAAACGGGAAATCCGCCAAGCAGGTATACCAGAGTATTCTCCATGTGACCGAAAAGGAGATTCTGACACAGACATTTAAAAATCCGTTCGGTAAAATAAACGGAAACGACACCTGTATCATATCCATCAAAGAAGTAAACGGAAGCGCGCTGACCTGCTTCCGTCAGGTAAACGACTCCGATGTGCTGATTTTGCTGGAACTGGGCGATTACCGGAGTATTGTCAAAAATACCATTCGCCAAATCCGCAGCGATTTCTCCCGTGTTTCGGCCGTGTTTTCCATTAACTGTCTGTTCCGGTATCTTCTATTCAACGAAAACCACTATATGGAAGACTATTTAAAGGAAATGAGCACACTGGGAAATCATGTCGGCCTTGTGGGATATGGTGAGCATTACAACAACCAGTTTGTAAACCAGTCCATGACCTGTGTGGTATTTGAATAAAAGGAGAACGAAATGGCATTGAAAGTACATAAAAAGAAACATCTGACGAAGTCCGAAGAACTATATCCGGTACTGCATGTCGCAAACAGTCTGAAAGACTTTCAGAAAGAGATCATACAGCAGGAGGTGGCCTCTCTGCAGGAACTCGGTATGATTAGCGCTTCTTTTCACGGCGTTCTGGGTGAATCAGAGCATTTTCAGGAAAAGCTGCAGGATTTCGAACAGGTTTTTTCCAATATCAATCTTGTGACAGAGCAGTTTACCACCCTGAAGAACGAAATCGAGCACTCCGTGGAGCAGGCGCAGGGAGAAGTACAGGAACTGAAAAACAGTTCCCGGCAGGTAGAATCTCACTTCAGTGAGATGGAGCAGACATTCGAACAGTTCCAGGCCGCCCTGAAAAAGATCAAAAGCTGCACAGGCAAAATCGTTTCCATCGCCGAACAGACCAATATTCTGGCGCTGAACGCCACAATTGAAGCGGCGCGGGCCGGCGAACAGGGAAAAGGCTTTGGCGTTGTGGCTGTGGAAGTGAAAAATCTGGCCGATGAGATCAAGAATCTGATCTCCGAAGTGGATACAAGCATAACGGAAGTCGAACAGGGCACTGATCTGTTGAACAGCTGCATCTATACATCCCAGGAAGCTCTGACACAGAGTTTGCAGAAAGTTGACGAAACGTATGAAACGTTTGACCAGATCACCCAATCCGCGGAGGGCGCCACGGCCGTTCAGGACGAGATTTCCGGGGTCATCGATGAATCCCGGTCCGAACTGCAGCAACTGTGTCAGTTCTTTGACAAGACCAAAGACCAGTATCAGAATGTAATGAACCATATCCGTCAGGCCAGCAGCCTGGGAACGACAAAGAGCGCCATGTTTGAAAATATGGACAATATGTTGTCGCAGATTTCCCCGATTATCAATGACTATACGGCCGGAAAATAAACGACGCTAAACAGAAACCACCCCGGAGTGCGGACCACGTACGGGGTGGTTTTTTGATCCGATCCGGTTGATTCACAGTATCCCCCATGCTAATCCTCCTTCCAAATTGAAAATCGCTTCGGATTCACTGCAGTTTCTCATTTTGCATCCTGCGTGTTTATTTCGCCGGCAGCACCGCTGAATTCACAGGAAGGTAACTGTTCTTCGGGCAGATGACAGGCACGCCGCTCCTTTTTTACCAGTTCTTTCACAAATTCCGTAGCCGGACAACGGAGCAGGTCTACCGGCTTTGCAAACTGTTCGATTTTGCCGTCCTTCATAACGAGTACCTTGGTGCCGAGTTTCAACGCCTCGGAAATATCATGGGTAACGAACAACACGGTAATCCCTGTCTGCTTGTGAATCCGTTTCAATTCCGTCTGAAGCTGTCCCCGTGTAATTTCATCTACCGCACCAAACGGCTCATCCATCAGCAAAATATCCGGTGAAGCCGCCAACGCACGGGCAATACCAACCCTTTGCTGTTGACCGCCTGAAAGTTCGGACGGATAGCGGTGTTTCAAATCTTCCGAAAGTCCGACAATTTTCATCCATTTTGACACGGCGTTCTTTGTCTTTTCTTTCTCCCGTCTGTTCAGTAAATTCGGAACATAGGAGATATTTTGTTCTACCGTCATATGCGGAAACAGTACGCTGCCCTGAATGGCATAGCCGATATTTCTGCGAAGCTGCGTTTGATTTTTATTGCGGATATTTTCCCCGTCAACGAATATGTCTCCCGAAGTCGGCTGAATCAAACCGTTTACCATTTTGAGAGCAGTCGTTTTTCCGCATCCCGACGAACCGATAATCGTTACAAATTCCCCTTTTTCTATCGAGAGGTTAAATCCCTCCATAACTGCCTTTTCGTCATATGTTTTTTTGACATTCTGAAATACAATCGCTGTGTTCATTTTGTTTCACCTCACCGTAAAAGATCACGACTGCGAAGGAAATCTTCCGCTACATCCCTCGGCTCTCTGTTTTCCGTTTCAACGGAATAGTTCATTGCCGCCATATCGCTGTCGGTAATCAGCCCGTCCAGCTTTTCAAAAACGGCTTCCAGCTCCGGATACTTCTCAAGCGCTTCTGCACCGATCACATTTCCGCAAATATAAGAGGGATAAAAGTGTTTGTCATCATGCAAAACAACCACATCGGAAGTTGATAACTGTCCGTCTGTTGTGAAAATCACCATCGCATCAATCCGTTTTTGACTGATTGCCTGATATTTGAGTCCGATGTCCAAGTCCATCGTTTTGCCGAACGCCAATCCGTAGGCTTCACAAAAAGCGCCATAACCGTCCTCACGCTCAAAGAAATCATATTCTGCACCAAAGGTGAGACTGCCCGCCACGGATTTCAGATCGGAACACGTTTTCAGGTTGTATTTTTCTGCAATTTCACGGCGGACAGCAAAACCGTACGTATTGTTAAAGCCATACATCCCAACCCAATTCATGTGAAATCGTTCGCTGTATTCCTTTTCCAATTCACCGAATAAATCTTCGGTATATATACTGTCATGTTTGAGTACCATATTCCATCCCGTTCCCGTATATTCAGGATATAAGTCAAATTCTCCGCTCTCCATTGCCGGCTGGATATTTGACGTTCCGCCGCCGACTCCCTGTGTCAGCTCAACATTCAAACCGGTGTCCTGCTCGATCAGAATATCCAGCATTTCACCGAGAACATATTGTTCTGTCATCGGCTTTGTAGCAATGCGTATGGTGTCTTTCTGCCTGGTGTCCGTTAAAACGTTACACACAATGCACAAACAAAAAACAACGGCGACGGCGGCCATTATTTTATTGGTTTTCTTTTGCTTAACACTGTGTTTGCTCATCCGTTTTTCAATGAATCCGAGCACAAAATCCATTCCAAGAGCAAGCAGCGCAATCAATAAGCTGCCGGCCATTGTCATTGCCGCATTATTTGTCGTAATCCCCCGGTAAATCGCAACCCCCAAACCGCCTGCACCGATAAAAGAGGCAATCCCTGCAAGGGCAATCGTCATCGTCACCATATTACGAATACCCGACATAATCACAGGCATGGCCAGCGGAAGTTTGATCTTAAATAAAATCTGGACTTTTGTGCTTCCCATGCCTTTTGCCGCCTCCAAAACAGAAGGCTCTACATTGGCAATGCCCGTATGCGTATTTCGCACCATCGGCAGCAGTGCGTAAACTGTCAGTGCAATGATCGCAGTTGCATTGCCCACACCCGAAAAAGGAATTAAAAAACCGAGTATGGAAATTGACGGTATCGTATACAAAAAATTGATTACGCCCAAAGTCGGTTTTGCGGTTTTTTGAAATTCGCTGATGAATATTCCCACAAGTCCTCCAAGCAATATGGCAATCAAAATGGAAACCAATGATATTTTTAAATGCTCCAGCAATAGTTCCAGGAAAAAATCCTTTCTGTCCAGAAAAACAGACCCTATATCCTTTAACATTTTTACACGCTCCTTATTGTAATTGCCTTTACGGGACAGTTTTCAAAGCACAAACCACAGTGAAGGCAATGATTTTGATTGATTTCAAACGGCTTTCCGATACCGATACATTGCTGCGGGCAGATTTTTCTGCATGTTCCGCACGCTATGCAGGTTTCGGAGATTTCAAACCCGTTTTTCCTCTCTTTATGATTTCCGATTGTATAATGTTCACGGTTAATCGGCTCCTCACCCAAATCAAAAAATTCTATATTGGCATTTGCAATGCAGAACGGTTCCAATATGTAACGGCTTTCATTCGGATAAACACGGCGTATCCCCGGATTCTCCTCGAAAATGCGATCTATCCAATATTTCTGCTCCGTCAGTTTATCGGCAGTGCCCGACAATCGAATCATCTGGAAATCACGATTCACAGCAGTTATGGCAACGTGATTGTCGCGCATGAGCTGTGCGTAAAAATCTTTTCCCCGTGCCGTGCAGAAATAAATTTTTTCATCTTCCGCAAGCATAACGTCAATAATCCGGATCTGCGGCAATCCTTTTTCATCCACGGTTGCAAATGCCACATCTTTAATATCCCGCAAAATTTGCAGACAATTCTGTACGTTCATTTTATTTCTCCTTAAAATGCAGTCGCTCAATAATCAATAACGGCGTCGTTCCGTTTCTTTTGCACGCCTCGTTTCTGATCCTATTGTAACGGCTGTTTTTTCACGCTACAAGTACGCATTTTTTTATAACACAGTCACCTTTTCGTAACCTTAGTGTTATTTCGGAAATTATGGGATAAAAAATTTTTCAGGATTCCAGATCGCATTCTTGACTTCATAAGCAGATAACACCATAATTAAAATATGGTACGCAAATATGAACCATTGGAAATCTCGGAGGTAATGGCATATGGTGACAAAAAAAGAACTGCCCGCCTGTCCGGTTGCGACAACTGTTCAGTTGATCGGAAGTAAGTGGAAACTTCTGATTATAAGAAATCTGCTTGTCCGCCCATGGCGTTTTAATGAATTGCGAAAAGATTTGGAGGGAATCAGCCAAAAGGTGTTGACCGATAGTCTGCGCTCTATGGAAAAAGACGGTATCATCACCCGTACCGTTTACCCTGAAGTACCACCCAAAGTAGAATACGCATTGAGCGAATTGGGCGAATCACTGCGTCCTGTCATCAAGGCTATGGAACAATGGGGAAATAATTATAAAGCCAAAACGAATACTATATGATATGTACTGATTCGCTGTCGAATTCTTTTTCTAATATAGGATTGCCGGTTCTTGTCAGCCGTATACATGTGTACTGATCTTTTGTATGTCAAACAGGCCGCCGCTGTCGCGTCTGGTGTGGTTTACGGATTGAACAGGCTTGTTTGATTACAAGTCGTTTGGACGTTAATGAGAAAATTGTAGAAACATGTCGACACAGTACAACGAAAAATATACCTACATATACATATGATGTGTTTGTATGATAATAAGAATGTTGGTATAATAAATGCGATGGCGGACAGCCATAATCAACGGTTGTGATTGTAACGTTCTTTAGTGGATTGTCCAGAATGCGTCTGGATTTGTCTAACGTTTCTTAAATCTACCATCGGGCAGCTTTATCTTTGGCATGATTGTTCCAGCTTTTGTACCAGGCGATCGCAATTGCGATAAGTGAATATAGCGTGCAAAAGTCTATCTTATAGAAATATGCACCGCAAACTGTTACAATGATACAAATGATCTCTGCCATACAGATACTCCTTTCGGAGTCCGCCATCATTTTTAGTTTAGCAAAAAATAACAGTCAAGACAACAAAAATCTCTAATTTTCGACAGGGTTATTCTTGTTTTAAAGGAATGGGCAGCAGGCAAAAATACAAATCCGGTTAAATATGAATCGTTCTTTTTATCAATTTTAGCCGTAAATCGGACGTAAATTTTGCCTTTCCCTTCAGAAACCCTTTGTTTTTACTGATCTTTTCCGCCAAGCGTTTTCATTGTCAGAATTTTAAGCCAGTTTCATTTAAAATGACTTACTTCCCTTTATTTAGCCGCTTTTCGGCATCTCCGACACGGCGATATAATGCGGTTTCTTCGCATCGGTGACTTCCGCATAAATGACCATCGTTGTTTCAATATTAGTGTGTTCCAGTATGGACTGGGTCACCTTTAAATTTGTTTTATTCTCGCAAAACCCCGAACAAAAGGTACGCCTCAAATAATGACATGAGAAATGTGGTATTCGCACAGGCTCCCGGTGTTGCTTCGAAGCATTAACCGCTTCTTCTGCATTGTACGATTTGTATCTATTGAGCGTGAAGTCAAAAAAATATCCCTCAGGCCGTTCAGAACATATAAACTCCCCTAAACGTACCCAAAGGATAAAAACCACGCAAAAAATCTCCGGATACTGCGTTTTTATATGCAATATCCAAAGTCTTTTTTATTCTTATGTGTGCATTATACCCCTCTGATAAAGCGATTTATAAACGCATTTCAAAAGTAAAATGTGCAATAGAAACTATATATGGAGGTGCAAATCGGCTTTAATCCGGAAGCTGATTACCACATCCGAAAATTTAGTGGAGTGCATAATCTTTACTGTAAGCAACGCCTATATTGACGCAGGAGGATATGCGCATGGATGATTACAGCAAAATCACAGCCCTTTACTCCCGCCTGTCCGTGGGGGGGGACGGGGACAGGGACGGCGGCGAGAGCAACAATATACAAAACCATGATGTAATGTATAGAGGGTGGAATACACCAAAAAACATTACATCATGACTGGCGGCTCATTTGTGGCGAATGAAAAGACAGTTATGATAAAGGAGGAATGCCCTCAAACCTACCGTAACTGTCAACCACATTCCCGCGAAAGGAGCCTTGTATGGAACTGACTTACACCAAATGCGGCGACTATCTCATTCCCGACCTTGTGTTATCGGACACCAAAGAGTACCATATCGGGAAATATGGCCGGTTGCGCCGTGCCTACTTAAAAGAACACCGGCCCATTCTGTATACCGATCTCATTGTCACTGAAAAGCTGTTTCCCCATTTGGAGGAAATCGACACCGCCTG
>CAJUCC010000036.1 GCA_910585205.1 uncultured Lachnospiraceae bacterium | reverse complement strand
TTTTCTGGATATAATTCATAAAATCCGATAAATATGTAATGGAAAATTCTGTGGAAAAACATGGAATTGTAACAATACCGTAATATATATTGTCAAAATAAAAGGGAATATGTTATAATTAATTAAAATTCATTTTGGGAGGTATAAATAATTGAGGAGACTGAAGACACTACTGGCGGCGGCCTGCCTGATGGTGGGCATGCTGGCTTCTGTATCGGGAGTACAGGCAGCGTCGAAAGCGGATCTAGACGATCCGGGGTATTATAAACATCATGGTCTCGGAGGGGGAGAGGCCATTCCGGACGAGACGAGGACGAGAGGAGCTGTCACGCCTTATGCGGCAGGAGAGAAAAATCCTTATACGGGGCTTGTTTATACCCATGATCCACGGAAAAACGGCACGCGGGTGGTTTACGGTGTGGATGTTTCCCGATGGCAGGGGGACAAGATTGATTGGAAAAAAGTGAAAGCGGCGGGCATTGAGTATGCTTTCATCCGGGCGGGCTATTCGTCACTGTCCAGCGGGGCTCATCTGAAAGATACGTGTTTCGACGTGAATATGAAAAACGCCAGGGCGGCGGGGATCAAAGTCGGAGTTTATTATTATTCTCAGGCTACCACGGCGGAGGAGGCCCGGTCCGAGGCGTCCTATCTGTTGGAATTGCTTAAAGGCTATACGCTGGATTATCCGGTGGTGTTTGATGCGGAAGAGGGCACGTATACAAGCGACGGAAAAACAGTACTCGGAAAGCTGGCGGCAGCGTCCAAGAAGCTCTCAACGGCCGACCGAATCGCCATGTACAATACGACGGCCATGGCCTTTTGCGATGTTATCCGCGGCGCCGGCTATACGCCGATGATCTATGGTTCGATCTCGCATTTCCGTGACAAGATGGATTCCGCGGCTTTGAGCAATAAGTACTTAATGTGGATCGCCCGCTATAACACGGTTTTAAATAATTCATCTTTTACATACAATGGCAACTATCAGTTCTGGCAGTATACCGATAAGGGCAAAGTAAACGGTATCAGCGGCAATGTGGACTGCAATTTCCTTTACCTGTCCGGGAATGAGGACGAAAGTTGGAAGCAGGGCGGCGGATCGACAGTTCCCGATACCCCCTTGCCGACCACTCCGCCCGCGGACCCGACGCCGTCCAATACGGCGGTAGGCGGCATCAGCGGTTTCACCGCGAAAGCTTCTGGAACCGGTACGATCAAACTGTCTTGGAGCGTCAATGCCCAAGCGGCGTCCTACGACGTATACCGCGCGGATGCCTTTTCTGGTAAATATAAGAAAATAGCGACGGTTTCCCAGGCGTCTTATTCGGATAAAAGCTGTGGGGAAGGACGGGAATATTATTATTATGTCATGCCTGTGGGCAGCAACGGCACGGAAGGGAAAAAGAGTTCTGTCAAGCGTGCTTACACGTCCAGCAGCACCAAGGTGTATGTCAAAGTCAGTACTTCTTTGAACATGCGCACGGAGGCGGATACCGGCAGCAGTGTGGTGACCGTCGTTCCGAAGAATAAGAAGGTATATCGCTATTGTGAGACCAGAAGCTCCGACGGGGTAGTGTGGTATAAGGTTAAGTACACGAAAAGCGGTAAAACCTATAAAGGTTATATTTCCTCCAGGTACGCCACAGTGGCGGTAAATAAATTGTCCGGTGTCAAGCAGTCCGCCAAGGCAAAGACAAGCCTGACCATTTCCTGGGCCAAGCAGTCCGGAGTGACGGCTTATCAGGTTTATCGCGCCACGGCGAGGAACGGGAAATATAAAAAAGTTGCGACGATCAAAGACATCAATAAGAAATCCTATAAAGATACCGGATTGAAGGCCAATCGGGAATACTGGTACAAGGTGCGGGCCTACAGTAAGGTGAATGGAAAGTTTACCTATGGCACACAGGTTCTACTGCGCGCCACCACAAAGACCAGCAGTTCCAAGGTGAAGGCAAAAAGCGCCGCCAAACTGTATCAGTATGCCGGAACCGCTTACAAAAAGATGGTATCCGTACCCAAGAATGCAAAGATGACGGTTCTCAATACGGCTCTGGATAAAAAAGGAGCGACCTGGTATCGGGTCAAATATAAAAAAGGTAAAAAGACATACAATGCGTATATTAAAAAATCGCTGACGAAGAAAGCATAACGCTGTGTACACAGATTCCGGCGGATATCCGACAGAGATATCCACCGGAATTTGTGCTGTATACTTTACTTTCGTGATAATACTTCCCGATATTCTTTTGTGATGACGTTGCTGTAAACGGGGACAATCTCACCTGTGATTACTTTACCCAACACCTGAACAGTGGCGGTATCATCCTTACTGGACGGCAATGCCGAAACAAGCACGTTGGTATCAATAACTGCATAGCAGATCATGACTCGGCCTCCATTCGGGCGAGACCGATTTCCTTGTTGATATCATCCAGACTCATATCTGTAGCACCGTTATTTTTGGCTTGTGCCCGTAAAGCCGTAAATGCCTGCATTGCTCCCTCTCTGGTGATCTCTGTTTCAGGAGAAGCGATTTCAAAAGGAATCCTGCGCTGTCTTACAACTGCTCTTGCAAACACATTGATAGCAGTAGATGCATTCATTCCGAACTCCTGGCATAATCCGTCAAATTGCTTTTTTAATACTTCGTCCATGCGAACGCTAAATGTTGCCTGCGCCATAACCATGCCTCCCTTGCATCTTTTTCTCAATTATATTCAAAAAGGTGTGAAAAGCTAATAGATAGAATATAATAGGTGCAAATAAATATCGTTTGTGTTCAAAAAGCATGATGCCTCGCTCATTGTATACACTTGCGGCATTGCTGTTGCCGGACCGGATTGCCCGGTCAAGAGCCATCACGGTGGCGACCGCGCCGTCTATCTTTTCCGTTGACTTTTCCGTGTCCGGTTTTATGTTGCCGGAGGGATCGGTAGGCACATAAATGTTGTCCATTGTGAGCGATTTTCTTCTCGAGCACCAGCTTCATCGCAGAATTTTAGAATATTCTCGTCATTTTTATGCTATAATAATGCTATATCATTGTTATGGACAATAAAGGAGAGTAAAAGCATGGCTTATTCAGAAGAAATAAAGAAGATTCGTCAAAAATGTTTCTTGTCACAAGAGGCTTTTGGCAGAGAACTTGGTGTTTCATTTTCATCTATTAACCGATGGGAAGGTGGAAAAAGTAAACCTAATATGTCTGCTATGAAAAAGATTAAGGATTTTTGTGATATCCAC
>CAJUCC010000035.1 GCA_910585205.1 uncultured Lachnospiraceae bacterium | reverse complement strand
ATGCCTGCCCTGCCTTGTCAGGCTTATGCCTTCCTATAACTTCTCCAGTTTCCCCAAAAACGCTCTGTAAAATTCCCCTTCCTTGGTGCGGGCCTGCTGAACCTCTATGCTCCTGGGCGTATATACTAGGGGATGCTCCAAATCGTACAGAGCCTTTTTCGTTGCCCGGATCGCAGATTCCACTGTGTTTCCAAGGATGTCATTATTCTCCGTTTCGCCTTTGAGCATTTTGTTAAGCCGCTGCACCATCATCTGCGATATATGGCCCATCATTCCGTTGCCCCGAATTCCCATACCATTCGCATTTACTTCTTTCGCCGCCTCCATCCACGCATCCTTCACATCCTGCGGGGCACCCCGGCCGACCATCTCAAAGGCTTTCTCATCCTGGTCGGCTGCTTTGCCCTGCGCCGCCTTTTCTTCCACCGTTTCCATAAATCCCACGGCCCCGGATTCCGCATTTCTTCCTGTCTTCCTTGCCGTGTATCCTGTCAGCGGATATGCCGCTGTTCCGATTCCGTTAATCCCCATTTCCTTCCATCCTCCATTTCTTTCTTATGGCAGCCCATCTGTCGTTCAGAGCCGCATCCGCTCAGGCTCTGTGAATTATACTTTTGTGGATACGATAGAACTGCCCTCCGAGAGGTACGCATCGGCAGAAGCATATTCCGTGATACCACACTCGATATTCTGTCTCTTTATGTGTAAAACGAGACAAGACCTTATGTTTTTTCATCATCACATTCTGGAATTTTACCGTGTCTGCCACCTCCGGTTCCCAACTAACATATCGGAAAAATAAGGAGGATTTCTAACATCTACTTCACGAACCGTTAATCTGACTGCGCGAATCGCAGATTTTACTATTTCCGATAAAATTCCGGTAACCGGGATATGTTTTCCCCTAATGCCATTTCCGCTGCCCTCCTGTCCGGGCTTGCAAATCAATCTTCTTTTGCAAACAAGGCGTTAATCGTCCTGTGGTGATGGTCTGAATGTTATCGCCCATGTTCCTCCTTTGGGGCGCAAAAAAGACGCATGGTTTACAATTTACTGTTCCATGCGCCTTTGCGCTGTTATTTTGATATTAAATTATTTTGCCGATTACGCTAATTGCCCGTTCTGCCGTCGGCTCCCGTTCTGAATATCCCAAACGGCTCCCGACTTTTGCCTGTCAGTATCCCAATCCGCCATGCCGGCCTCCGGTTAGAGCAATGCCGCTTTGACCTGTTCCAGACAATCCCGGATTGCAATATGCTGCGGACAGGCTTCCTCACATTTCCCGCATTTGATGCAGGCATCCGCATGTTTCAGCCCGTGACTGTCCACAAGCCAGTTCGCCTGCCCCTTTGCCGCCGCCGGATCGCCGTAGAGTGTCAGGTAATTCATCGCCGTAAAAGAACCGGAAATCCCGATCTGCATCGGACATACCTTCGCACAGTAATTACAGGTCGTACACGGAATCAACGGAATCTTCTGTAATTCCTCCTGCGCCTGTGCCAATGTCTTTTTCTGGCTTTCGCTCAGACCGGTAAACGTCTTCATATAAGACAGATTGTCTTTCATCTGTTCCACATTGCTCATACCGGAAAGAACGGTGATTACGCCGTCCAGATCGGCCGCAAACCGGACTGCCCATGATGCCACGGAAGATGCCGGCTCCGCCGCCTTCAGAACGTTCTGCACGGCCTCCGGCGGCGTCGCCAGCATCCCGCCCTTGACGGGTTCCATAATAATCACGGGTTTTCCGTACTTTCTCGCCACTTCGTAGCAGCGCCGCGACTGTACGGCCGGATTGTCCCAGTCCGCATAATTGATCTGAAGCTGGACAAATTCCATCTCGGGATGCGCCTGTAAAATTTCCTCCAGTTCCTCCGGAGTGGAGTGAATCGAAAATCCCACATGACGGATCAGCCCCGCACGCTTTTTCTCCTGTACCCAATTCCACATATCAAAATCATCGAAATAATGTGATCTGTCCTCGCCCAGATTATGTAACAGATAAAAGTCAAAATATCCCGCACCCGTCTGTTTCAGCGACACGTCAAACTGCGCATATGCTTCCTCCTTCGTCTTACAGTCGATCCACGCCGCATTTTTCGTCGCAAGCTGATACCGTTCCCGCGGGTAACGCTCCACCAGCGCCTGACGAATCGCATCTTCGCTTCCGGCATACGCCCATGCCGTATCAAAATAGGTAAATCCTGCCTCCAGAAACAGATCCACCATTTCTTTTACCTGTTCCACATCGATCACACCGTCTTTCTGCGGCAGACGCATCAGCCCGAATCCCAGTTTTCTGATCTCCTCACCCAAATAACCCATGTCCGCTTCCTCCATATGATAAGATTGTTGTTGTATGAAAATATCATGCCCGCTACAGTAAGTATAACAACCCCGTGTCACTCAAAGTCAAGTACTTTTTACAATAAAAATAAGTTCCGATATACTTTACGATCAGACAGCCCGCAAAGCGGAATAACACATTTTCATACCACCCGTTATTTTACTGCACTGATTTGCTTTCATGCCGGAGAGATACCGGAAACCATCGCATTTTCTCTTGCCCCTCCCTCTGTTTTATATTATAATGAAAACCGCACGTATTGATAGAAACGCTGCAGAATCAATGAAACGACCTGTTCCTACAGGGAAAGGAGATCTCAATGGGATTCGAATTTGTAAAAAAGCTGCCCAATCCGGATGAAATCCGGGATCAATATCCCGTTCCGAAACATCTGGCCGCTTTGAAAGCACAAAAAGACGAAGAAATCAAAAAAGTTATCACGGGAGAAAGTGACAAGTTTCTTGTCATCATCGGCCCCTGCTCCGCCGACAATGAAGATGCTGTCTGCGAATATGTAACAAGACTGGCAAAGGTAAACGAACAGGTGAAGGACAAGCTGATCCTGATACCAAGAATCTATACAAACAAACCCCGGACAACCGGAGAAGGATATAAGGGAATCCTCCATCAGCCGGATCCCAACAAAAAACCGGATTTTCTGGCCGGCCTGATTGCCATGCGCAAAATGCATATCCGCGCGATTGCGGAATCCGGCCTGACTGCGGCGGACGAAATGCTCTACCCCGAAAACTGGCGTTATGTACAGGATATTCTGTCCTACGTCGCCATCGGCGCCCGCTCCGTGGAAGACCAGCAGCATCGGCTTGTTGTCAGCGGCTTTAACGTGCCGGCCGGTATGAAAAATCCTACCAGCGGTGATCTCTCCATTATGCTTAACTCCGTATTTGCCGCGCAGCATCCGCATTCCTTTATCTATCGGGGATGGGAGGTCAATACGCCTGGCAATCCGCTGGCTCACACGGTACTGCGGGGTTCCGTCAATAAATACGGCAGAAGTTTCCCCAATTATCACTATGAAGATCTGAACAGTCTTCTCGAACTGTATCAGGGCATGGATCTGCTCCATCCCGCATGCATCATCGATTCCAACCACAACAACTCCGGAAAACAGTTCCGGCAGCAGGTGCGGATTGTAAAAGAGGTAATGCACAGCCGCAAACTGAACTCCGATATTCACAGACTCGTCAAAGGTGTTATGGTGGAAAGTTACCTCGAAGAAGGTTCTCAGAAAATCGACGGCGGTGTCTATGGCAAGTCCATCACAGACCCCTGTCTGGGATGGGAAGACACCAAACGACTGATCTTCGATATTGCCGAATATGAATAACACATGTTATAAAAAAGATTGCCACACCAAAAAAGCTCACCCGGCCGGATGAGCTTTTTCTCTGTTTAAATGCGTAAATGGTAGGCGTTAGCGGCATATCCTGCTATCTTATGTAGAAAAACAAAACAGCCGCCTGAACGCCACAAACCATTCATTCGTATTTATTTTACCATATGATTGAAAATCTGACAAGCAGTTCTAAAGTCACAGATACAACAAACGCATACAAAAATGCACTGCGAACAGTTCACAATGTATTCCTGTATGCGTTTGTCATGAAACTACAAAAAGATACGCAGCAGCTCCGTCATCAGACCGGGATTGACATAGCTCTCCAGCACCGCTCCTACAATGGCAATCATATGAATCAGCAGAAAATTTCCCAGAATCCCCGTTTTCGCGGATTTTTTTTCATAATTCTCCGTATAGTCCCTGACAGGATAGTACAGTTTGCTGCAGACCTGAAAGCACAGATCCGCCAGCATCAAAAAAGCAGGGAT
>CAJUCC010000034.1 GCA_910585205.1 uncultured Lachnospiraceae bacterium | reverse complement strand
GCCGTGGTGTGGCAGGGACAGGAGCGGATTGCCTCTTACCCGCTGGATAAGGATCGGACGGAGACGATACAGAGGCCGGCCGGCGGCCGGAACATTCTGGTAATCAAAGGCGGAGAAGTCTATATGGAGGATGCGGACTGCCCGGACAGGCTTTGTGTCAAACAGGGGCGGATTGCCCGGACCGGGCAGACAATCACATGCCTGCCGCACCGGCTTTCGGTGACGATCGAAGACGGACAGGAGCCGGAGCTGGACGGTGTCACCGGCCGGCGGCCGGAAAGGATACGGAATTATGACAGAGCGGAAACCTGATACTGTTTCGGGAAGCTTCTCTGCAAAAGAAACGGCATATCTGGGAATGATGCTGGCTTTCGCCCTGATTTTGGGTTATGCGGAGTCGCTTTTACCCTTTTCGTTTGGCATTCCGGGCATCAAACTGGGACTTCCCAATCTGGCCGTGGTTTTGCTGCTGTACCGTTCGGGTGTGCGGCGTGCGTTTTGGATTGATTTGCTGCGGATACTGTTAAACGGCTTTCTTTTCGGAAATCTGTATGGCATTCTCTACAGTCTTGCCGGAGGGCTATTGAGTTTTCTCGTTATGGCGGCGGCAAAAGAAACCGAGCGTTTTCGGTTCGGGTTGAGCGTGACCGGGGTTAGTATAGCCGGCGGCGTTTTTCATAATGCAGGACAGATTGCCGTGGCGGCGTTCGTGGTAGAGACGGCGGGGCTGTATTATTATCTGCCGCCGCTTCTGGCGGCCGGCGCAGGGACCGGTTTTTTGATCGGTCTGGTATCGGAGCGCATTTTGATTACGACAGGGAAAAAGCGGGACGGGCTATGATAGCATATGTAAAAGGGATCTTGGAAAAAATTACGGAAAATAACGCGGTTGTGGAAGTGAACGGCATCGGCTATAACGTAAAAATATCTGCCGGGACGATGCATCAGCTTCCCCGGCTGCATCAGGAAGTGACGCTGCATACCTACATGGCCGTACGGGAAGACGCGTGCTGGCTGTATGGATTTGTGACGCGGGATGAACTGGAATTGTTTAAACTGCTGATTACGGTAAACGGTGTGGGACCCAAAGGCGCTCTGGGGATTTTGTCGGTTATGACGCCCCGGGACCTGCGGTTTGCAATACTGGCTGCGGACGGCAAGATGATTTCCAGAGCGCCCGGCATCGGGAAAAAGACAGCGGAACGGGTGATATTGGATCTGCGGGATAAAATATCCGCAGACGATGCGGACGATACGGCGCAGAGCGCACCGGCAGCGGACATTGGCAGCGCGGACAGCGAGGCGGTGGAAGCGCTGATTGCACTGGGATACGGCGCAGCGGAGGCATTGAAGGCAGTCAGTCAGGTTGCCGGCCGGGAACAGGATACGGAGGCTATTTTAAAGGCGGCGCTGAAAAAGATGGTATAAAGAGGAAGACATGGAGCGACGGGTAATCGAGACCGGACTGATGGAAGAGGACGTCAGGCTGGAAGGCAGTCTCAGGCCACAGTATTTAAAGGATTATATCGGGCAGGAAAAGGCAAAGGAAAGTCTGAAAATATATATCGAAGCGGCAAAACAGCGGGGCGATGCGCTGGATCATGTCCTGTTTTACGGTCCGCCGGGACTTGGCAAGACAACGCTGGCAGGCATTATCGCCAATGAGATGGAAGTGAATCTGAAAGTGACGAGCGGCCCGGCAATCGAGAAACCGGGTGAGATGGCGGCCATTCTCAACAATCTGCAGGAGGGCGACCTGCTCTTTGTGGACGAGATTCACCGCCTGAACCGGCAGGTGGAGGAAGTGCTGTATCCGGCGATGGAGGACTATGCCATTGACATTATGATCGGAAAGGGCGCCTCGGCCCGTTCCATCCGTCTGGATCTGCCGAAGTTTACGCTGGTGGGGGCGACTACGCGGGCGGGACTGTTGACGGCTCCGCTGCGGGACCGGTTCGGTGTGATCCACAGGCTGGAGTTTTACAGTGTGGAGGAATTGTGCCGGATTATTCTGCACTCGGCCCGGATTCTCGATGTCACCATCGAGAAGGCGGGAGCCATGGAACTGGCAAAGCGAAGCCGGGGGACGCCGCGGATCGCCAATCGTATTCTGAAACGGGTTCGGGATTTTGCGCAGGTGCGGTATGACGGCGTTATCACGCATCGGGTGGCCGATACGGCGCTGGATCTGCTGGATGTGGACCGGCTCGGACTTGATTATGTGGATCGGAATATTCTGCTGACAATGATCGAAAAGTTCGGCGGCGGCCCGGTGGGGCTGGATACGCTGGCGGCGGCAATCGGGGAAGATGCGGGGACAATCGAGGATGTGTATGAACCGTATCTGATTCAGAACGGTTTCCTGAACCGGACGCCCAGAGGACGGGTGGTGACGGATCTGACATACGGGCATTTGGGGCTTGAAATTCCCACATAATGCCGGTATAATAGCCATACAGGCAGCGACATAATCCGCAGAATCACAGGCTCGGCCCGGTCGCTGTCCATATCGTACGGATGAGAGGTGTGAAGATGTCAGCAAAAACGGATACGGAAGTAATTATCGGCGGGAAGGTCTTTACCCTGAGCGGTTATGAGAGCGAGGAATACCTTCAAAAGGTGGCATCTTATATCAATAATAAAGTCGTGGAATATAATAAAGTCGATCAGTTCCGCAGACAGCCGATGGATATACAGAATGTACTGATGCAGTTGAACATCGCGGACGATTATTTCAAGGCCAAGAAACAGATCAGTATTTTGGAAGAGGACATCGAAAGCAAGGAAAAAGAGATTTATGATCTGAAGCATGAGCTGATCGCAGCCCAGATGAAAATGGAGAGCACCGAGAAAAACATGAAAGGGCTGCAGAAAGAGCTGAATGAAAACGCGAAAAAGATCGTCCGTATGGAAACCGAGTTAAGAGGACAGAAAAAGGCATGAAGAAAGTGGAGCTGTTAGCTCCGGCAGGAAGCTTTGAAAGTTTTCGGGGCGCTGTTCATGCAGGAGCAGACGCCGTTTATATTGGTGGCAGTAAATTTGGAGCCAGAGCATACGCCGGGAATTTTACCGGGGAAGAAGTATGCCTGGCTATTCGTTATGCGCATTTATACGGAAGAAAACTTTATCTGACAGTCAATACACTGGTAAAGGAAGCGGAGATGGAGGAAATCCCTTCCTATATAAAGCCTTTTTATGAGGAAGGGCTGGACGGTGTGATTGTACAGGACGTGGGAGTTTTATCTCTGCTGCGGGAATATTTTCCTCAGATGAAGCTGCACGGCAGTACACAGATGAATGTCACCGGCCCGTGGGGAGCACAGTTTTTATTGGAACAGGGGGTTTCCCGCGTCGTGCCGGCCCGCGAATTGTCTCTGCGGGAACTCTGTGCCATAAAAGAGACGGGCATAGAGGTGGAGGCTTTTATTCACGGTGCGATGTGTTACTGTTATTCGGGGCAGTGCCTTTTCAGCAGTATGCTCGGCGGCAGAAGCGGGAACCGGGGCAGATGTGCGCAGCCCTGCCGGCTGCCGTACCAGACAGCGGACGGCATAAAGACGCCGCCGCATCCGCTGAGCCTGAAAGATATGTGTACCCTTCCCTTTTTGCCGGAGCTGATCCGGGCGGGAATCGATTCTTTTAAGATAGAAGGCCGTATGAAACGACCGGAATATGCCGCCGGGGTGACAGCCGTTTACCGCAGGTATATTGACCGGTATTACGAAAACCCGGACGGGGAATTCACCGTTTTACGGGAAGACAGGGAAAGGCTGCAAAGTCTGTATATTCGCAGTGAAATTCAGACAGGCTATTATTACCGGCATAACGGTGCGGAGATGATTACGCCCGGACAGCCGGGGTATGGAAAATGCGACGAAACATATCTGCAGGAGATTCGGGCGGATTATCTGGAACATATGCCGAAGATCGCAGCAGACGGCGAGGCTTTGTTGCAGAAAGGGAAGCCGGCGGTTTTACACCTCCGGGCCGGACAGGCAACGCTCTGTGAGCCGGGGGTACAAGCGGCGGCCGGGAAGCCGGGAGCAGACGACACCGGATGCGGCGTTACCGTACGGGGACAGGAAGTGCAGTCCGCCCAAAAGCAGCCGTTGACGGAAGAAGCCGTGAGAAAACAACTTGTGCGAACGGGAAACACGCCGTTTATCTGGCAAAACCTTACGATTCGTATGGACGAAAACGCTTTTCTTCCGGTCCGGGCGCTGAATGATCTGCGCCGGGAGGCGTTTGCGGCATTGGAAAATGCCATATTGCAGCCATATCGCAGGACGTGTGCCATGCCGGCAGCGGACGCCGATATGGCAGCGGGAACACAGGCCGGCGGCAATGCATCCTTTCCGTATCTGGCGGTGCAGACAGAGGATGACGCACAGCTTGCCGCGGTTTTGGACTGTGAGGAGATTGACCGCCTGTATATTGGCGGGGACTTTGTGACCGCGGATATGGGAGAGGAATGGCAGGCGCGTCTGGTTTCCTGGAAAGCGGCGCGGCCGGACAGAAGTCTGTTTTTGGTGATGCCGCGGATTCTGCGTCTGCGGGATGCGGCGTATCTCACCATAACAAAACAGGTGTTATTTTCGGAAGATACGATTTGGGACGGCGTTTTGGTACGGAATGCGGAAAGTCTGTATTGGCTGCGTCAGGCGGGATATACCGGCGCTATACAGGCGGATGCCGGACTTTATGCGTGGAACCGCCGGGCGCGGGCGTTTTGGACAAAGACGGGGGCGTCCGCTACGGCGCCGCTGGAATGCAGCAAAGCGGAGCTGCACAAAATGGGCCTTGCCGGTATGGAAGTGATCGTATATGGCAGGAGTCCTTTGATGGTAACGGCAAACTGCATCCGCAGGACCGGCGGCAGATGCCCGGCGCAGCGGCGCAAAGACGGAAAGCATGGCAGCGCGCCGGCGGGGGATGAGCTGCTTTGGCTGCAGGACCGATACCGGACACGTTTCCCGGTGCGGACGGTTTGTGCGCACTGCTATAATGAGATTTATAACAGTGTGCCCCTGTCATTGCACGAATACGGAAACTCTCTGATGAGAGAGTGCCCGGCCGGTATCCGGCTTTGTTTTACGACAGAAGACGGGGACGGTATCCGGCAGGTGCTGAACTGTTACCGGCATTTTATCAAAAATCCGGGGAAAGCGGTGTCGGCGGAATTTCCCGGTACAAAGGGGCTTTATAAAAGAGGAGCGGAATAGTCCGGTGAGCGTATGGCAGGATATATAACGGAATTTTCGAAATATTTTATTGCACTGTTTGCTTCTTTTTATACGTATGAATGTTTTGCCGTGTTCCGATATGAGACAGAACGGGAGAGAAGCGGTATCTATATCAGGCAGTATGTTTTTATGTTTCTGGTACATCTGAGCTGCTTTCTGCCGATTTATATCAAAACGGGAAAGCTGGAATATATTTTCTTTTTTATTTTTCAGCAGATTGCGCTGTACACAACAACGGTACTGTATCATCTGATTTATCCGCAGGCAAACAGGCTGATTATCAATAACATGTGTTTTTTAACCGGCATCGGCTTTCTGATACTGACGCGTCTGGCATATAAGCGGGCGGTGCGGCAGTTTGTGATTGCCGTCTGTTCTTTTGTGATCGCTTTTCTGATTCCGATGCTGATTACGCGTGTCAGAAAGTGGCGGGATCTCACCTGGATTTACGGGGCTGTCGGCATACTCTCTCTGGGAGGCGTGCTTATTATGGGAGCGGTGACTCATGGGGCGAAGCTGTCTTTTACCGTTCTGGGACTTTCGTTTCAGCCGTCGGAATTTGTCAAGATCGTGTTTGTCTGCATGCTTGCCGCGATACTCTGCCGCCCTGTCACTTTGTGGAGTCTGACCATATCGGCCGCCGCCGCGGGCGTGCATGTGGTGATTCTCGCGCTTTCGCGCGATCTGGGGAGCGCGCTGATCTATTTTGTGGCCTATGTGGTTATGGTTTATGTGGCGACCGGGAAGAAACGGTATCTGCTGGCCGGGCTTTTGGGCGGCGGCGGCGCGGCATATTTGTCTTATCGGATATTCAGCCATGTACAGGTTCGCGTGCAGGCATGGCTCGATCCGTGGAGCGTTATTGATAAGGAAGGGTATCAGATAACGCAGTCGCTGTTTGCAATCGGCAGCGGCGGCCTGTTCGGTCTGGGACTCTGTCAGGGCAGCCCGGGGTCCATACCGTTTGTGACGACGGACTTTATCTTTTCCGCGATAGCGGAAGAACTGGGTATCTTATTTTCGTTGTGTCTGATTCTGATTTATATCAGTTGTTTTGTGATGATTATGCAGATTGCCATGTCGATGCGGGATGAATTTTACCGCCTGACGGCGGTCGGTCTTGGCATCACCTATATTTTTCAGATATTTCTGACAATCGGCGGCGGGATCAAATTTATTCCCCTGACCGGTGTCACGCTGCCGTTTATCAGTTATGGCGGGAGCAGCGTGCTTAGCACGATTGTCATGTTTGCCGTGCTCCAGGGGATTTATCTGACGGGAGGTAGACATCATGCTGCCAAAAAAGCAGTCGCGAAAACCGAAAAAAAAGAAAAGAAATCGTGAGATCACACAGGTAACGGTCAGCTTTGTGGCGCTGTTTTTGGCGATGATGGGATACTTTACGGTCTATGCGATGACGCACGAAGAAGAGCTGATGAATAATAATTACAACACCCGTCAGCAGCTTCTGAGCGCCCGCAATGTCCGGGGGACGATCTATGCCGCCGGCGGGGAAGCGCTGGCGGAGACGAGAGAAGAAGCCGACGGCACCGAGACGCGGGTATATCCGTACGATAATCTGTTTTCCCATGCGGTGGGATATGCGGACAAGGGCAAGAGCGGTCTGGAAGCGCAGGCAAATTATTATCTGATTCAGTCCAGCATTCCGACACTCAATAAGATCAGGGGCGGAAACAGTGGGGACAAAAATCCCGGAGACGATGTATATACGACGCTGGACGTAGAGATACAGGAGGCGGCGGAACGCGCGCTCGGTGTTTACCACGGTGCCATCATTGCGCTTGATCCCCGGACAGGGGAGATTCTGGCCATGGTGTCCAAACCGGATTTTGACCCAAACCGGATCGCGGCGGAGTGGGAAGACATTCTTGCGGATGAGGAAAACGGCACACTGCTGAACCGTACGACACAGGGATTGTATCCGCCCGGCTCTACCTTTAAAATCGTGACGGCGCTGGAATACATCAGGGAAAATCCCGGCACATATGCAGATTACCGCTACACGTGCGGCGGCAGCATCAAAGAGGGCGACGATGTTATCAACTGTTATCACGGCAGCAAACACGGACAGGTAAGTCTGCAGACATCGTTTGCCAAATCGTGCAACACTTCTTTTGCCAATATGGGAATGGGGTTTGACCGGATGAAGTTTGCGGATACGCTGGATTCGCTGCTGTTTAATCAGGAATTGCCGCTTTCCTGTGTCTATAACCGGAGCAAACTGGAAATACAGGAAAATGACAGCAACGGCGAGATGATGCAGAATGCCATCGGACAGGGGAGAACACAGATTACACCCATTCATCTGGCAATGATTACCGCCTCGGTTGCCAATGGCGGTATTTTGATGAAACCGTATATGATACGGCGTGTGGAGAGCGCGGACGGGACGGTGGTGAGAGAATTCTCCCCGGAGACATACGGCGAACTGATGACGGCGCAGGAGGCGGATATTCTGGCGGAATATATGAAAGCCGTGGTAGAGAGCGGTACGGGAACCAAATTGTCGGGGCTGCCTTATACGGCTGCGGGCAAGACGGGATCGGCGGAATTTAACACCCAGAAGGGCGAGAGCCATGCCTGGTTTACCGGATTTGCACCGGCGGAAGATCCGCAGATTGTTGTGACGGTGATTATCGAAGGGGCCGGAAGCGGCGGCGATTATGCGGTGCCGATGGCGAGACGGGTGTTTGATGCCTGTCTGAAGGAAGCGGAATAGAGGAATAAAAGGTTTGCGTAATGGGACAAGATAGGATATACTGTTAAAGATATTATGCAGCACACCAGGACAGGAGGAATTGCAATGATTGAGGCAACGAGCTGTGGCGGTGTGGTTATTTTTCGAGGAAAGATTCTGCTTTTGTATAAAAATTTTAAAAATAAATACGAGGGCTGGGTTTTGCCAAAGGGCACGGTAGAACCGGGAGAGGAATTTAAGGATACCGCGCTTCGGGAAGTACTGGAAGAATCCGGGGCCAGGGCGTCTGTAATCAAATATGTGGGCAAAAGCGATTATACGTTCAATGTACCGGATGATACGGTTGAAAAGGAAGTACACTGGTATCTTATGATGGCAGACAGTTATTACAGCAAACCACAACGCGAAGAATACTTTGAAGATTCGGGATATTATAAGTTCCATGAAGCATTCCATCTTTTAAAATTTGCCAATGAGAAGCAGATCTTGGAAAAGGCTTATCATGAGTATCTGGAATTGAAAAAAAATAATTTATGGGGAAATCGAAAATATTATTAAAGAGCGCATATGAGATGAAATTTCACAGAGAATTGTACGTAGGCGATTCCATCCGAAACAGCGTACTGGTAAAATGGAAACTGAAACATCATGCGGGGCAGCTGCGTGTTTTTGTTATCACGCTGTCGAACGGGACAGATCAGTTGGAAATTCTTCATTGTGCGTTTCTGCAGCAAAAGTTTTATAAAAAATTTCCGCCATATATTGTGGGAATTGCGGGCAGCTACGGGGAAGCACTCGAACTGCTGTGCCGAATGGCGGAAGATGTATATGCAAAAACGGGGAATTGTCAGTTAAAAGAATATTTCAGTCGAAATTAGCAGAGGAGATTATGCTGGATTTATTGGGAATGATAGGAAAGGGAATCGGAATTACGCTGCTCTGTATCCTGATCTTGCTGATTGCAGCGCTTTTGTCAGTCTTGTTTGTTCCTCTGCGGTATCGCCTGGCAGGCCGGAAGGAGACGGAAGGAAGACCGGAAGGTGATGTCAGGATACACTGGCTGTTTCATATCGTAACATGTTTCGTAAGGTGGCAGGGGGCGCTGCATTACGGATTGAAAATCTGCGGCATTTCCGTCTATGACAACCTGCGGAAAGCGGAAAAAGAAAAACAGGAAAAGCGGCAGAAAAAAGAAAAGAAACAGAAAAAACAGAAGAAAAAGAAACAAAAACAGGCGAATAAGGAACGGGCCGGGAAAAAGGCGGATAAACTGCCGGAAGCGACTCCCTTAATCCGGGAGGTGACGGCCACGGCGCCGGAACCGCAAAAAGCGTCTCCGAACACCGCAACCGCTGTCGGCGCGGAGTCGTCTGATTCTGTGCCGGGAGGACAGCCGCCGGAAGATGATGCGGCGGGAAAAGCGCCGCAGGCAAGCCTGACGGAAGGGAAAACCCCGGAGGCAGGCGAACATAAAAAACACTGGCCGGGCAGTATCGTGCAAAAGATTCGGGCGTTTTTCCGAAAATTAGCGGATTTGCTGCGCAAAATCCGGGAATTGCCGGCCCGGCTGGCGGAAAAGGCGGCCCATTGCCGGGAGACTGTCGCGTATTATATCGCTTTTTTGCAGCGGGAAGATCTGAAACGGGCTTTCGACCTTTGCCGCAGGGAACTGTACTATTTATGGCGGAAGTTCCGGCCGCGGAAAGTCAAAGCCGACATTCACTTTGGATTTGCCGATCCGGCTACGACAGGACAGGTGATGGCTTTTGCAGGAATGATGTACCCTTTTCTGGGGAAGGATATTGTGATAAGACCGGATTTTGAGGAGCAGGTTTTCTGCGCAAATGCAGTGATAAAAGGAAAGATCACCATTTTTTGCCTGCTGAAGGCACTGGCGATACTTTATTTTAATAAGGACATCAAACGATTGATCCGCATATGGAAGAAGGAGGAACTGTAACATGGGTGAGAATAATTTTTCGGGCGTGGTGGAATCTCTGCTCAAGGGAATGGACATGGTGCTGTCTACCAAGACGGTTGTGGGAGAAGTGACAAAGGTTGACGATACGATTATCCTGCCGCTAGTGGATGTGACATTCGGTGTAGGCGCGGGAGCCTCCAAAAGTGACAAGAAAAACGGCAGCGTCGGCGGAATGAGCGGGAAAATGACACCGTCGGCGGTGTTGGTCATTAAAAACGGGCAGACAAAGCTGGTCAATATTAAAAATCAGGATACCGTTACCAAGATATTGGATATGATCCCGGATCTGGTGGAACGTTTCACAACACCGAAGGAAAATATGCCGGCGGATCAGGACGCGGTGGAGATCGCTTTTCCTGCGGAAAAAGAATAAGAAAAAGGGAGGGTTTCAGTCACCCATTGCGGAACAGGTGCATATGCTGGTTAATAAGAAGCTGCGGAAGCGATCGCTATGAAAAGACTGATAGGATTTGCCTCAATCATGATTGCCGTCGGGATGCTGCTGACACTTTTGCTCGGCAGCCGTTTTACCGGGCTGATCCTGATGGGAATTTTTGCGTTGATAGGTTATTATGCTCTGTTCTGTGAGTGAATGATTGATAATATGGAAGAAACACTGCAAATACAGGAAGAAGACGAAATTAAAAAAGATATGGAGCAGGAGCTGCCCTGCGGCGAACGGGAGCAGCTTCAGGCGGAGTGGGACAGGCTGTTACAGGAACGACAACAGCTTGCCAGAGAACGGGAGCAGCTTGAGAATGAGACGGCGCATCTGCGCAGCCGGTTTGAGGAAGAGAGAAAGCAGCTCAAAAAGGACATGCTGTTTTTTGAAAAGAAGATGGAAATCCTGAAAGGCGGATTTGCCCAACTGGCTTCGGACAGAAAAGCGCTGGAACGGGAGCGGATTCTGCTGGAAGAGGAGCGGAGAAACAGGCATGGCAGTGTATGTGCCGACGAGGACGGTATCCGGCTTTTCTTCAGTGGTGTCAGCAATCCGCTGACGCTGAAAAAGAGATACCGTGATCTGATTAAGATATTTCACCCCGATAATGTGTGCGGGGATACGGAATTACTGCAGAGGATCAACAAAGTGTACGAGACTTTGCTGGAAGAAGTGAGATGGGGACGAAAACAGAAAAAAGCATAAGGGGTTTCCTTATGCTCTTTCTACTTTATTGGATTTCAGGCATCCGGTACAAACATGTAATCTTTTGATTGTGCCGTTTACGTTACATTTTACTCTTTTAATGTTGGACTTCCACATATGGTTGGTTCTTCTATGAGAATGGCTTACGTTATTTCCAAAATGAACGCCCTTGCCGCATACATCACACTTTGCCATTTCCGCACCTCCTAAACGTTATGATTGATTGTAAGATTCCGATGATCGGGTTGATACTCGCAACAGTGAAATTTTAGCACATTTGGTATTGAAATGCAAGTATAAATATTTTAAAATTATGGAAAGTAAGAAATGGAGGAGGTTTTGCCCCATGAAAGGAACTTCAATAAATACCGGGATGGGAAATGTTGTCATCGACAAGGAAGTGATCGCGCAGTATGCCGGTTCGGTGGCGGTGGAATGTTTTGGCATTGTCGGGATGGCGTCTGTCAATATGAAGGACGGCATCGTAAAACTTTTGAAAAAGGACAGTATCACGCACGGGATTTCCGTATCGGTCGGAGCGGACCACCGGCTCACGCTTCATTTTCATGTGATTGTCTCATATGGTGTCAGCATATTGACCGTAGCCGATAACCTGACGGACAGCGTAAAATATAAAGTAGAAGAATTTACGGGACTTGAAATTGAAAAGATTAATATTTATGTCGAAGGCGTTCGCGTAATCGATTAAGGAGGAAATGACTGTGGACTGTAATTATTTAGACGCCCGGATGGTCGCAAAGATGTTTCTGGCAGGGGCCCGCAATCTGGAGGCAAAAAAAGAATGGATCAATGAGCTGAATGTATTTCCTGTGCCTGACGGCGATACCGGCACAAATATGACGATGACGATACTCTCTGCCGCCCGGGAAGTGTCGGCGCTTGCCGATCCGAATATGAAAGAACTGGCAAAGGCGATTGCGTCCGGTTCTCTGCGGGGGGCACGTGGCAATTCCGGTGTAATCCTGTCACAGCTTTTTCGCGGATTTACGAGGGGAATCGAAGCGCATGAGAAAGTGACGGTTCCGATTCTGGCGGACGCGTTTGCCAAGGCAGTGGAGACGGCTTATAAGGCAGTTATGAAGCCGAAGGAAGGGACAATCCTGACCGTGGCCAGAGGCGGCGCAGAGAAGGCCGAAGCGCTCAGTCAGGAGGGCGAGACGGACCTGGAAGTATTCTTCCGCGAAATCATAGAGCATATGGAACATGTGCTTGCGCAGACCCCGGAGATCCTTCCGGTACTGGCACAGGCGGGGGTCGTGGATTCCGGCGGACAGGGACTTGTTGAGGTGCTGAAAGGCGCCTATGATGTATTTTTGGGAAAAGAGGTTTCCTTTGAACCGGTTGCACCGGCGGAGCATATTCCGGCGGTTGTTTCCGCGGCGGATGCACCGGCGGAAATCCGTTTCGGATACTGTACGGAATTTATCATTATGACAGAGCGCCCGGTGGAGAAAGCCGACGAGCAGGCGCTGAAAGATTACCTGGAATCCATCGGGGATTCGATCGTGATGGTGGCGGATGAAGAGGTCATTAAGGTACATGTACATACCAATGATCCCGGTCTTGCCATTCAGAAGGCGCTCTCTTACGGTGCGCTTTCCAATATGAAAATAGACAATATGCGGCTTGAGCATCAGGAAAAACTGTTTCACAGCGCTCAGCAGCCGGCGGCCGCGGAGCCGGAGCCGGAACAGGAGAAGGCGCCCCGCAAGGACGTGGGTTTTGTCGCGGTCTGCGCAGGGAGCGGCCTAAGCCGGATATTCCGTGAACTGGGCGTGGACTATGTCGTGGAAGGCGGACAGACGATGAATCCCAGTACGGAAGATGTGCTCGGTGCGATCCGCCGTGTGAACGCGGATACTGTCTTTGTTCTGCCGAACAATAAAAATATTATCATGGCAGCCAATCAGGCGCGGGATATGGCGGAGGACCAGACGGTAATTGTCATTCCGACCCAGACTGTGCCGCAGGGCATTACCGCCGTAATCAGCTATGTACCGGAGCTGCCCTGTGCGGAAAACGAGAGCGCCATGCGGGAAGAAATCCGGCATGTCAGGACCGGACAGATTACCTATGCGGTGCGAGATACGTCTGTGGGCGGCAGAGAAATCCGTCAGGGGGATTATATGGGCATCGATGACACGGGAATTGTGTCCGTAGGTGTCAATATGGAGCGGACGGTTCTGGAGACGGTGGATGCCATGACGGACGACGAGACAGAACTTTTGAGCATTTATTACGGGGAAGAGATCGAACCGGAAGATGCGGAGAAATTACGGGAGAAGATTGCCGGCCGTTACGCAAATCTGGATATTGAACTGCAGAGCGGCGGTCAGCCGGTGTATTATTATCTGATTTCGGCGGAGTAAAAAGGGCTGTACCATGCGGGAATGCGGATAACAGGCAGAGGAAAAGGGAAAGCAGATGATGCCGGCCGTGCCGGCATCCCTCCTGCCAGTTTCCGTTTTCAGTCCCGCTCCCGCATTTTTGTCAGAACATACCCGAACCGAATCCATTTCTGTGTATTGGCTTCATCCTGTGTGTCAATGACAATGGGTTTTCCGAACCCGTTGATCGGTTCCAGTATCCATGAGGCCCGTGTGTGTAGTTTGCGGATATAAGCGCGCCCAGTTTCTTTGTTGAGAAAGATGCCCGTATCGCCTTCCCGGATTCCTTTGCGGCAGATCAGAAGAATGTCGCCGAGATTGTATACGGGATGCAGATGATCGGATGTCACCTGAATACCACAATAGAGATCGTCTCCGAATTTCTGACGGTAAGAGCCGGCGTTGACTTTATAAAAATGAGAAGAATCATAGATCATACCGTCTTCCATATTTCCGGTGGGGACAAAAACAGTAATAAAATCTTCTCTGGATTCGTGCGGCGCAGAAAAAGAAACTTCAAAATCTATGATTCCTTTGATAAAGTTTTTCTGACTTTGCGACATTTCTTTCAGCTTCAATATCATTTCAGTGTCTTCTTCAAAGTCTTCGATCAGTTCAAAAATCCATTTTCCTGTTATTTTCTGCAGCAGATATGCAGTATACAAGTCAATTTTGCTGGTAACGCCGGAGATCATTTTCTTGTAACCTGAGAGGGACATGTCCAGTTTCTTTGCCATTTGTGCCTGTGTCAGATTACAGCGTACTCGTTCTTTTTCTACGTTCAGTATAAAATTTGTTACAATTTCCTGTTTTGACAGCATAGCAATACCTCTGAAAAATAGTTACTTTTTTGTCTGTTTTTTACCTTCGGTCAAATAAAAATGTCGTTTTTCGTCTACGACAGTGTTACCGG
>CAJUCC010000033.1 GCA_910585205.1 uncultured Lachnospiraceae bacterium | reverse complement strand
GTTCCGGGCGTCCCGGGCAGGAACGGCGCGGCGGAACCCGCCACGAGCATATGAAAGTCAAGACATTCGGAAAGGATTCCTTTTCTCTTGACAAAGAGACGGTGGATCTGCGGTATGTCGAGCAGCTTGCGGACAGCGAGCAGACAAGTGCGCTGGCGCATCTTTTGCGGTATGCGCTGGAACAGGTGATCGACGGGAAACGGACGGTGCAGGAGACTGCCGGCATTTTGGCGGACACGCTGGAGCGCAAAGGATGGGAGCCTTTTTGCAGTTCCTATGTTCCGTGCGGTCTTGCCAAACCGAGAACGCAGGAGATTTTTGCTTGTCTGAACCGCTTCCGGGGATAACAAAGACAGGGCAGGGGGGATAAAACGTGGAACACACGATCAACACAGCGGAACAGGCGCAGCGGGAAACCAATCGGGGAAACGGGCGGCGGCATGTGCGGCCGGAGCTGATTATTATCATGCTGATTGTGTCTTTTATCGGAATTGCCACAACGGGAATGGCGGCGTGGATCCGCTCGTCGACGGGGCTGCTGGAAAAGACGATCGAAGAGGATGCCTGTTACCTGGACGGTGTTTTTTATATCAAGGATAAAAAAGATTTTCTGCGCTTTACGGGGTATATGAACCGGGCCTCCAGAGAGGACGGGGAATCGGCGCAGGCATTGTCGGTAGATGCGGTTTTGATGGCGGACATTGACATGGAGGCGGATGACGGGTATCGCGAGCTGAAAAGCGATGATATTAAGATTCCCATTCTACGCTACGACGGCTGTTTTGACGGAAACGGGCATACGATAAACTGGTTTGCGGATAAGCACTGGGGAATGTTTGCCCGTCTGGACCGGCATGCAACGGTAAAAAATCTTATCATCCGGTCGGAAAACCTGTATTTGACAATAGAAGAGGAAGATGACTGGCTGACAGGCATCGGTATATTCTGTCTGGAAAATTACGGCCGTATCATTGACTGTCAGTCAGCGGGGGACGTAAGGGGAGAGGGATGCTATGCGGGCGGCATTGCCGGCTGCAATTACGGCACGATAGACGGCTGCATCAATCGAGCAACGGTGGAATCCGTGGGTGTCGGGGAATACGGTGCAGGCGGCATTGCCGGGAAAAATGAGGAGACATGGACGGAAACGGACGGTGATCTCGATGTGGAGGCGGCGATTCGTGCCTGCTTCAATGAAGGAAACGTGACGGGCGACTGGATGGCCGGTGGGATCTGTTCCAAAACCGACGGCATTGATACGGTGATCGATCGGTGCGGAAACACAGGCGCTGTCTCTGTGCGATACCAGAACGTGCAGCCTTGGCTGGACAGCGAGGAAAACGAAAACATTCAGGACCGGTGGGAGGAGGCAAAAGCGGGCGGCATTACCGGAGAAATGAACGGAGGTATCCTTTCGGAATGCTATAACACAGGACGGATTTCCATACAGGAGGCAGGCAACTGCGGTACATACGGCATTGCCGGCGGCGCCTGGGGAAATTCGGAGGTTGTAAACTGTGTCAGTCTGACCGGTACGGCAGCAGGGCATATGCGGCATGAGAACATTATGGAACTGACACCGGAGGAAATGGAGCGCTGGCTGGCGGATCCGGCCGCGTTTCCGTATGTATACAACAGCTGGCAGTTTGATCTGGAGGAGGCGAAAGAGAAACTGGGACTTACACCGCTTGGTATTTCGCAGTCTGCGTATACGAAGGGGACGGATACGGCATATTTGTGCGATGCGTTTTGTATGCGGGCGCCGGAAGGATTTGTAATCCGGGAGATTTCACCGTATGCGCTCTGCATGGAGGCGCAGGGGGACGGTGCGTCGACACGGTACGGAGAATACGGAGCCGGGTATCAGGTATGGCTGCTGCGCCTGCCGGAGCGGGAAATTGCGGATATGAACGCTTTTTTGCAGGAGACAGAGGAGTTGGAGACGATATATGCGTATGCTTCGGTGTACAACAATATGAAATCGTCTCTGCCGGGGGCGCTGTGGCTTGCCTCGCTGGATGACACAGAAGTCGAAGCGGATATTTCCCGCATCTGGGAGTGCATGGAAGAACCGGATTGGCTGCATCCACTGGATTTTATGAACTGGTGGGATCATCATACATGGATCAATAACGACCGCTATTCGTTCCTCCTGTATAAAGAGGAACTGAACGCCAGACACTTTGTGTTTGTGGACAACGATGAAACACAGCGTCTGCGCCTGGACAATATCGTTTCCCTTCCGGTCCGCTCCTCCGCCGAAGGGGAGCACACGGTGCAATATCTGCTGCTGTTTACCGACCGGTATAATAATTACCGTCCTGACCTGGCTTTTGCGGAAGATGTGCTGGATGGATTCTACTATCTGCCGTATCAGATACGGGTGAAATGGGGTGATACGCTCTCGGCTCTTTCCGGAACTTACGGCGGGAAAGCAGGCCGCTACCGGGAATTGGCCGACCGGAACGGGCTGGAAGATGCCGATCTGATCCGGGAGGGAGACGTGCTGACTGTACCGGGAGAATGGCTGGCGGCAGAGGACTGAAAGGCAGGAGAGAGGACGATTGACCGTGCAAAATGAATACGACAAGGAAACATTTTTTGAAGAATATGCGAAAATGCCCCGCAGCAGGGACGGCCTGCGCGCCGCCGGAGAATGGCACCGGCTAAAGCCCCTGTTTCCGCCGCTTGGCGGGAAAACGCTCCTCGACCTGGGTTGCGGCTATGGCTGGCATTGTAAGTTTGCGGCGGAGCAGGGGGCAGCGCAGGTATTGGGGATTGACGTAAGCAGAAGAATGATCGAAGAGGCCCGAAAGCGTAATGGGGATCACGGAGCACGCGTTTTCTGGGGTGTGAGGTGATAAAACAGCACCACACCCTGACACAGATTATAATGGGACTGTTGGACAACGGTTTTGAACTGGAAGCCGTGGAGGAAGCGAAGCCGCCGGAAGAAATGATGGACATTCCGGGAATGAAAGATGAGCTGCGCCGGCCGATGATGCTGCTGGTGAAAGCCGGCAAATGCCGGGCAGACCGGCATTGTGATGGAAGCATCGACAGGCGCCGTTTTATATGACAAAAACATGCATGGTGTCCGCTTTCCGGCAAGTATTACAAAGATTATGACGGCGCTTCTGGCTGTCGAGAACTGCGAAATGGACGAGATTGTGACCGTGCCGCCGGAGGCTGTCTATATGGAAGACAAAGGGACACACATTGCACTGTATATTTTGTAAGTGGAAACCGGGGTGATACGGGTCAGAGCGGCTTCTTTGTGATAGATCATCCAGGTGTCCGCCGCGGTATCATACAGGACAAAGCTGCCTTCATTGCCTGCGAAGGAGCTGCGCAGATCGAGATCCCGGATCGTTTTTCCCTGTTCCCGGAAGTGATACCGGTCGTGATCGACGGCCTGTATGGACAAAGCCGGGATAAAGCCCGCGAAAAGTGCTGCCGTCAGCGCATAGGAAACAAAGCCGTACAGTTTCTGGCGGGGTGAAGCGGGACGATAGGAAGCAATATTTATAATTCTTTTCCGCATCTGCGCCATGCTGCCGCTGATTCCCATAACGGACGGGAAGGATAGCCGGGATATTTTTTCGGCAAAATTAATCAGCGTATTGCCGTAGTCTCTATAGGCGTTTTCTTCCAGCATTTCCAGCATGGAAGTATCACAGGCCATCTCCCGGTCGGTTTTCATCTCCCGCAGTGCATACCATACAAATGGATTAAACCAGTACAAAGCGCCGGCAAGGTTGCCGATGCAGTGAATGAGGGCGTTTCTGTGCCGGTAATGCTGCAGTTCATGCAGCAGCATGTAGCGAATATCACCGGTGCGACAGTCGGAAATCAGATGAAGCGGCAGAAAGATACATGGCTTTAACACGCCGGCAATCACGGGAGAGGCTAAAAACGCGGTGGTGTAAACGGGGATCTCTTTTGTGATACGCAGTTGTGCCAGACAGTCGTGATAGAGACTGCGGATAAGGGGATTTTGCAGTGGCAGCGCGGATTTTTTGATCCGGTGAAAGCGAAGGGATGATCGAAACAGAAATACGAGCATTCCCACGATGCCGGCCAGTCAGATCGCGTATAACAGCAGTCCGATCCCGGAAGGTTTTTTTTCGCTGACTGCGATGCCGAAATCCTGCATCCATCCTGCTGCATCGGAGGCGGAAAAAGCCGCCGTTTCTGCGGCGGCCGCCTCCGTACCGGATGGGGACACATTGCGCAATGCGGTGAGCCATGAAAAAGCGTATGAAAAACGGACCGACCGGAGCGGAAGAAAGGGAACCGCCAGCAGACCGAGCAGAAGAAACCACAGATGATACCGTATCCCGGCGGACAGTCTGTCTTTGAGCAGATGCCGGACAACCAGCAGGATTGCGATAACCATACAGATGATAACATTACACAGTAAAAAACGGATGATAAACCCTTCCATCATGTTCCCTCCTTTCCGGAATCACCGGAAAGCAGCGCGCGCAGCGTATGGATCTCGGCGTCGGAGAGCCTGTCGTGATCGATATAGGCGGACAGCATGGCAGAAATATCGCCGTTGTAAAACCGGTTCAGAAAAGAAGCGCTTTCCTGACCGATATATTCTTCCTGATCCACCAGCGGGGTATAGACAAAGACCCGGCTTTGCTTTTCATAGGTAAGGGCCCCCTTTGTAACGAGACGACGTATCAGCGTCTGGATGGTTTTCGGATTCCAGTCCGTGGTTTTCATCAGACGTTCTGTTATTTCATTCGTACTGATCGGTGCATATTTCCAGATGATCTTCATCACCTCAAATTCGGCTTCGGAGATTTGCGGCAGCGCTTTCATATCGGTCTGTTCCTTCCTCTTTGCTATTACATCTGTAATAATAACAGTATAAAATATCGGAAGCGGAGGTGTCAATAGGGAGCGGCCGCGGCAAATGTCCAAAAACTGTGGATACCGTCTGCGGATTCTTGTTCCTGACAGATGTTTCCCTGTCTCAATTTTTATTTTTTGCGGCTTGTTTTTTCCCGCCTGCAAAATTATAATATATCGTAAAAAACCGGAGGAGGAAAAAATAAATTGAATATATATGTCAATGAAATCAACGGAATTGCGGATGCGATTGTATCCATGTATATGAGCAAGCGTTCCTGGACACGGGAGAAGGAGCTGGAGATTCGCGGCGTGTGTGAGAACGTGTTGACACGAAGCGGGAAGATTGTCCAAGACGCGGACGCAGCAGAGCTGGCCGCATATGAGGGGTGGCTGGAACGGCTGACGAATTGGGGCTGGCGGCATATTACGATGCTGCGGTTTGTCGATATATCGGTGACGGTGGAAGGGCTGCACCGGGCGGGACAGGATGACTGGGATTCGCACGCTGCGCGGTTTCACAACCGGATTATCCGCAGCAGTACCCGGCTGGCGGATTTCGGATATGAGATGTCCGACTGGTATCGGGGAAAGGTGATTCCGACAGACGAGGCGCTGGCGCTTCTGGGCATTGCCGCACCGGACGTGCTGGAGCGGGACGGCGAGCGGTTTGTGAAGACGGTCAACGGTTATATCCGGGAAGATATGAAAGACAGTTCCGACGTGAAGAGGGGGCTGTATATGCTCAGTATACCGAGCAACTTTATTTTTAAAGTCAACCTCACGGAATGGGCGCATGTATACAAAGAGCGAAACAAAGAGGGGACAGCCAACCCGGAAGTAAAGCTGTGCTGTGAAGCCATTGCGGATCAGATCGGGCAGTTTCAGCCGCGGTTTGACAGAGAGCTGTTTCTCAAAATAAAAAATTAAGTTCGGGGCAGGCCGTTATCGGCAGCCGACATACATGATATGTGAATCTCCCGTGCCTTCTTTTCGATCAACCCGTCTCCGTGCATTTTGCTCAATTCGGTCATCAGAGAGCTGCGGTCGATGGTAAGGTAATCGGCCAGATCGGAGTAAGGCATGGGAATGTGCACTGTTGTGCTGCCCTGGCGCACGCGCAGATCGTGGAGGAAGGCGAGGAGCTTACCGCGGATTGTCTTTTGCTGTAGGATGTGGCAGTGCCGGTTGCGGGCGGACAGGGCGGAGCGGAATATGGCAGAGCAGAGCTGCGCCAGATCTTCGTCGTTTTGTTTCAGCATATGGCCGATCAGCTCACGGTCTGACAAAAAGGCGGCGGTGCAGGGATATTTCGCCTGTATGAAACAGTGGCCGCCGCGGATGTCGGGCAGCATTTCATGACAGATTACGGCGCCCTTTGTAAAATAGTCAAGCAGTTGTTTGCCGCCGTTTTCGTTTTCGATGCACAGATAGGCGACGCCTTTGACCAGAAGGCAGAGCCTGTCTTCCGCTGTGTTTTTTTCCAGAATCAATTCTCCCTTTCCGAACGCTTTCCGCCTGGGGCGGAAGGTTTCCAGAATATAATTCATAAATTTTTCAGAAATCATGATATTGCCGAAATCCCCCATATATAGGTGCTTTGTAGTTGCCGCCATACTATATCTGGTATTATAAAACAAAAGTGTTCCGTACACAACAGTTTTTATAAAAACAATGGGATATAATAGTAAAACCCGGCGGCCCGTCTGCATACCGCGGACAGGCACGGGCACAGTGGTGAGGAGGATGTGGAAGAATGAAGGTAATCAAACGCAACGGCTCGGAAGTGGATTTTGATATTTCCAAAATTCAGGCCGCGGTGCAGAAGGCGAATAAGGCTGCGGTGCGTCAGGAACTGACGCAGGAGCAGATTCAGGAGTTGTCGGAATATATACATTTTAAATGTAACCGGATGAACCGGGCTGTCTCGGTGGAAGAGATGCAGGACATGGTGGAGAACCAGATTATGGCACAGGGGGCCTTTAATGTGGCGCGGTGTTATGTGCGGTATCGCTATACCCGTTCCCTTGTCCGCAAGAGCAATACGACGGACGGGCGGATTCTGTCGCTGATCGAATGCAATAACGAAGAAGTTATGCAGGAGAACTCGAATAAGGATCCGGTGATTAACAGCGTACAGCGGGATTATATGGCCGGTGAGGTCAGCCGGGATCTGACGAAAAGACTGTTGCTGCCGGCGGATATTGTGGAAGCGGATAAGGAAGGGCTGATTCATTTCCATGACTCCGATTATTTTGCGCAGCATATGCACAACTGCGATCTGGTCAATCTGGAGGATATGCTGGAAAACGGTACGGTAATCAGCGAAACCTTTATCGATAAACCACACAGTTTTTCCACGGCCTGCAATATCGCCATGCAGATTGTGGCGCAGGTGGCGAGCAGCCAGTATGGCGGGCAGAGCATCTCGCTGACGCATCTGGCGCCGTTCGTACAGGTTTCGCGGGAGAAAATCCGGCAGCAGGTGTTGGAAGACATGGGGCTGACAGGTACGCGGCCTTCGGAGGAAACGCTGCATCATATTGTGGAAAAAAGGCTGCGGCGGGAGATCGAGAAAGGCGTGCAGACGATCCAGTATCAGGTTATTACGCTGATGACGACAAACGGACAGGCGCCGTTTCTGACGGTTTTTATGTATCTCAACGAGGCAAAGGATGCGCAGGAGAAAAAGGACCTGGCGCTTATTATCGAAGAAATGCTGAACCAGCGCATTCAGGGCGTGAAAAACGAAAAGGGCATCTTTATCACGCCGGCGTTTCCCAAGCTGATTTATGTGCTGGAGGAGGATAATATCAGTGAGGGCAGCGAATACTTTTATCTGACGGAACTGGCTGCGCGGTGTACGGCCAAACGGATGGTTCCCGATTATATCTCGGAAAAGATTATGAAACAACTGAAAGAGGGCAACTGCTTTCCGGTTATGGGCTGCCGGAGTGCATTGTCTCCGTGGAAAGACGAAAACGGTGTCTATCGGTTTTATGGCAGATTCAATCAGGGCGTGGTGACAATCAATCTGGTGGATGTGGCATTGTCTTCGGGCGCAGATATGGACAGGTTCTGGAAGATATTTGACGAGCGTCTGGATCTGTGCTATCGGGCGCTTATGTGCCGCCATGAGCGGTTAAAGGGAACCCTGTCGGATGCGGCGCCCATTCTCTGGCAGTATGGCGCGCTGGCGCGGCTGGAGCGGGGAGAAACAATTGACAGGCTGCTGTATGGCGGGTACTCCACCATATCGCTCGGATATGCCGGACTGTGCGAATGTGTGAAATATATGACCGGAAAGTCGCATACCGATCCGTCTGCCAAGCCGTTTGCTCTGGAAGTGATGCGCTATATGAATCAGGCCTGTGACCGGTGGAGAGAAGCGACGAATATCGGATTCAGCATTTATGGTTCACCGATCGAGAGCACGACGTACAAATTTGCCAAATGCCTGCAGCGGCGGTTCGGTATTGTGGACGGGGTGACGGACAAAGGATATATTACAAACAGTTATCATGTCAATGTGACGGAAGAGATCGACGCTTTTGCCAAGCTCAGGTTTGAGTCGGAGTTTCAGGCGCTGTCCTCCGGCGGCGCGATCAGCTATGTGGAAGTGCCGGACATGCAGCATAACATTCCGGCGGTGCTCAGTGTGATCCGGTTTATCTATGACAATATTATGTATGCGGAGCTGAACACGAAAAGCGATTACTGTCAGGAGTGCGGTTACAACGGGGAAATCGGGATTCGGGAAGAAAAGGGCAAGCTGCTGTGGGAGTGCCCGAACTGTGGCAACCGCAATCAGGAGACGATGAACGTGGCCAGAAGGACGTGCGGCTATATCGGCACGCAGTTCTGGAATCAGGGCAGGACACAGGAGATTCGGGAACGGGTGATGCATCTGTAAAAGCCCTTGGCGGTACGACAGAGCGCGGCGGCATTTGGAGGAAACGGTTATGCATTACGGAAAGATCAAACCGGTGACAATCGAAAACGGCCCCGGGGTGAGGGTTTCCCTGTTTGTATCCGGCTGTACACACTGCTGTCCGGGCTGTTTCAGCGAGATGACATGGGACTTTTCCTATGGGGAGCCTTTTACGGCGGAAACGGAAACGGCGGTAATCGATATGCTCCGGCCGGATTATATAGCGGGCCTGACCCTGCTTGGCGGTGATCCGGGAGAGCCGGAAAATCAGCGGGCGCTGTTGCCGCTGCTGCGCCGTATCCGGCGGGAGCTGCCCGCCAGGGACGTATGGGTTTACAGCGGATATGTATATGAAGACTTTTTGCCTTCCGGCAGAGCAAACTGTGACATTACGGCAGAATTTCTTTCGCTGTGTGATGTTCTTGTGGACGGACCTTTTATCGCGGAGCGGAAAAACAGGATGCTCAGTTTCCGGGGCTCGGAGAACCAGCGGATTGTTGATCTGCGCGGGACGGAAGAGACGGGCAGTGTGGTGGCGCTGTTACCGGAGACAGAGGGATAGACAAAACAGGAAATGATGGAAGACAAGATGGAACGGTGCACGCTCTGTCCCAGAGCGTGCGGGGTAAACCGGCGGCAGGGACAGCGGGGCGTATGCGGCGAGACCGCGCAGATTCGGGCGGCCAGAGCGGCGCTTCATATGTGGGAGGAGCCGTGTATTTCCGGACGGAACGGTTCCGGGACGGTATTTTTCTCCGGCTGCGGATTGGGATGTGTGTTTTGCCAGAATGTGCAGATTGCTTCCGGGGCAGCCGGAAAGCCGGTCACGGAGGAACGGCTGGCGGAGATTTTTCTGGAGCTGCAGGAAAAAGGAGCCAACAATATCAATCTGGTGACGGCCTGTCATTTTGCGCCGCAGGTGCGGAATGCGCTTGCGCGGGCGAAAGAGACGGGCCTTTTGCTGCCTGTCGTATACAATACGAGCGGCTATGAATCGCCGGAAACACTGCGTCTGCTGGAAGGATACGTGGACATATATCTGCCGGATCTGAAATATAAGAGCCGGGAGCGGAGCCGGCGGTATGCCGGCGCCCCGGATTATTTCGAACGGGCCTGTACTGCGATCGGTGAGATGGTGCGTCAGTGCGGCGAGATGTGCTTTACCGATGAGGCGACGCGGACACAGCGGCTGTCGGTCGATGCGTATCAGGAGCGGAGCGCGCGGGGCGAGAGCCTGTTGATGACGCGGGGCGTAATCGTACGCCACCTGCTGCTGCCGGGCGGGGAGGACGACGCCCGGGAAATTCTGGAATATCTGCTCGCCGCATACGGAGAGCGTATTTTTATCAGCATCATGAATCAGTATACGCCGCTGCCGCACATACGGGCGTATCCCGAGCTGCGGCAGACCGTGCGGCCGCAAGTGTATGAAGACCTGCTTTCCTATGCGATCGGTCTGGGCCTGGAAAACGGGTTTTTTCAGGAGGGCAGTACGGCGCAGGAGAGTTTTATCCCTGCTTTTGACGGCTGCGGAATTGACAGGGCAGACAATTTAGAGGAAGAATGCGGAGAAAGATAATGGAGAAAAATCTGGATTTTGAAACGGTGATAGAGCGAAACGGGACGGGGTGCCTGAAATATGACGGTCGGGCGATGAGGGGAATGCCGGCGGATGTACTTCCGCTGTGGGTGGCGGATATGGATTTCCGGGTTTCGTCTTCGATCCAGGAGGCGCTTACCGCTCAGGCGGCGCATGGAATTTACGGCTATGCACAAGTGCAGGACAGTTACTATGAAGCGGTCCGCGGATGGATGAAGCGGCGCCATCAATGGGATACGGAGCCGGACTGGATCGTAACGACGCCGGGGGTTGTGTTTGCGCTGGCAATGGCCGTGAGAGCTTTTACGGAGCCGGGTGATGCGGTTTTGATTCAGAAACCGGTCTATTATCCGTTTGACAGTGTAATCCGAAACAACGGACGGCGCACGGTGAGCAATACACTGGTTATGGATGAAAACGGCCGCTATTCTATGGATTTGGAGGATTTTGAGGAAAAGGTTGTCCGGGAGAAGATCAGGCTGTTTTTCCTCTGCAATCCGCATAACCCGGTCGGCCGCGTGTGGAGCCGGGAGGAACTGGAAGCGGTGGGCGATATTTGCAGACGGCATAATGTGATTGTCGCCAGTGATGAAATCCATGCCGATTTTGTGCATGTGGGACGGCACCGGGTATTTATGGATCTGAAAGAAGAATACCGGAACATGACCGTTACCTGTACCGCGCCGAGTAAGACCTTTAATATCGCGGGTCTGCAGATTTCCAATATTTTTATTGCGGATGAAGGACTGAGAAAACGGTTCCGGCGGCAGATTACGGCGACCGGTTACGATGAACCGAATATGGCAGGGCTGGCGGCTTGCGAAGCCGCGTACAGGGACGGGGAGACGTGGTATGCGGCCATGCTCGCGTATGTCAGGGAGAATATTGCTTATATCCGGGAATTTCTTGCGGCAAGAATTCCGCGGATTACGATGACGGAACCGGAGGGGACATATCTCGTATGGCTGGACTGTCGGAAGCTGGGCCTTTCGGGAGAAGCGTTAAACCGGCTGTTTGTCGGAGAGGCAAAGCTCTGGCTGGATGACGGAACGATATTCGGAGAGACCGGAGAAGGCTTTCAGCGGGTGAATACGGCCTGCCCGCGGGCAACGCTGCGGGAGGCATTGGAACGGCTGGCGCGTGCGGCGGCATTGCGATAAACCGGAATCTGTTTGTGCGACAAAACGGCACGGCTTTACAAGCCGTGCCGTTTTGTTATCATTCAGGAGATTCCTGCTCCGCAGGATTTCTTTTTATGTAAACGGATTTAGTTGAAAAGGGAAATCCCATACTTGCATTTCCGGTATATTTTGTATCCCAGGGTTGCAAACAGGGATAAAACGACATACAAAGTAGAAGCAATGCCAACAAATCCTCCGACAATGATGACAATCCAAAGTCCAATACTGATTTCCATATTTAATTTTCCTCTCTTAATCTCTGATTTTATGCTGTTTAACTTGAATGAATGGTCTGCGGTAAAGCAGCAGAGATTAAGAGAGGCGCTTCCTGCCGTCCGTATCCTGCATATAGGAAATGGTAAATGCCTCCTGATACAGAAAACGGTTATCACGCGACAGAATGGTCTTTTTGATACACGAAAAATAAACTGACAGAAGTGTCAGCATATGGAAGAGAACGGAGATCACATACCGGCCGGAAGGACCGGTGCGGATGTTCCGTGTGATATTAGAAAAAGAAACGGAGAAATTGCGGCCGGAAACCTGCTCTTCGCACAAATCCGGCAGACCGGTCAGAGCGGGAGCCGCCAGCGTATGCGGCGCGCCTTCCGTATGGCGGAAGGGAGCGGCTTTCCGGGCCGGAGCGGACAATTCCATACAGCCCACGACAACCAATGCGGTCAGAAGCAGAAACAGTATGAAATTTTTCAGCCCCGGCCGTATTTTCATGTTGATACCTCATCGTATGCAGTCCAGTAACGTAGTTGAGAAACAGTATATCATATGTCCGGGAAAAAAGATAGTAAAATATGTGCTGAAAGCGGGAAAACACAGCGTGTCTTATGCCTTATGTCCCGTTTCCCCTGCCCAGCAGAAGCAGTTCGTGTGCCAGCAGCGGGACGGCGGCCATCACGAGCAGAAAGGCCCATTCTGCCGGCAGGAGACGGACCGTGCCGAATGCACGGATCAGGAAAGGCAGCCGTGTCACTGCCAATTGCAGCAGAAAACCGATTACGAATGCGGCCAGCATAAGCTTATTGCGCAGATGGTGCATGCGCAGCAGGGAGGTATGGATGTCGCGCATCCCGACGGCGTGAAAGAGCTGCGACATGCCGAGGACGGTAAAGGCATAGGTCTGGGCGCGCATCAGCACGGCTTCCTGCCGAAGCAGAGTGGAAACGCTGTGCAGGGTAACGGGCAGTCCTTTTCCGGTCAGCAGCATATAGGGAAAGGCAAAAAAAGCGGTCAGGCTGATGGCGGCGATAAGGATGCCGTAAAAGCAGGTACAGGCCATGCCGCCGTCGGCAAAAAGGCTTTCGTTTTTTCCGCGCGGCGGACGCTGCATCAGAGCCCGGCTGTCATTTTCATCGATCCCGAGCGCCAGAGCCGGAAGCGAGTCGGTAATCAGGTTGATCCAGAGGATATGGCTGGAGCGCAGGGGGGAGGCCAGACCGCTGATTACGGCGATAAACATGGTCATAATCTCGCCCAGATTGGAGGACAGCAGGAAAATGACGGATTTTTTAATGTTTTCGTAGACACCCCGCCCTTCGCCGATGGCTTTTCCGATGGTGGCAAAATTATCATCGGTCAGGATAACTTCCGCCGCCTGCTTGGCCACGTCCGTGCCGTTTTTTCCCATGGCGATCCCGATGTCGGCCGCTTTGAGAGAGGGCGCATCGTTGACACCGTCGCCGGTCATGGATACGATATGGCCCGCGGACTGGAAGCCCTTTACGATGCGCACTTTCTGCTCCGGGGAAATGCGGGCGAAAACGCGCACGGTATCGAGTTTCCGGGCGAAAACCTCATCGGAAAGCCGTGCCATTTCACTGCCGGACATACACTGTCGGCGGTCCTGCACGATACCGAGTTGTTTTGCAATCGCGAAAGCCGTGTCAATATGGTCGCCGGTAATCATAACGGTTGTGACGCCTGCCTGCCGGCATGTCTGTACCGCGTCTGCCGCCTCGGGTCTGGCCGGATCCTGCATACCGATAAGACCGATAAAGACGAGATCTTTTTCCATTGGCCCGGAAGTGTTTTTTTTCATGGCAATGGCCAGCGTGCGGAGCGCCTGCGAGGACATTTGTTTCATCTGCCGCTGAATCTCGGTGCGGTGCGCCGTGGTGAGAGGCAGGATTTTTCCGTGAAGCTGTATGTGGGCACAGAGTTTGAGAATTTCATCGGGTGCGCCCTTTGTATAGCTGATACTGCCGCTGCCCAGGCGGTGGAGTGTGGTCATCATTTTGCGCCGGGAGTCGAAAGGAAGCTCTTTCAGGCGCGGCATCGTCTTTTCGAGTATTTCTTTTTTCAGTCCATGCTGCGCTGCCAGTTCGAGCAGAGCCAGTTCCGTCGGATCGCCGATATTTTTCTCCGGTGAGAGCAGGGCGTCGTTGCAGAGGGCGATACCGTTCAGAAAATCCGCGTGCTCCTGCAAAGCGGTATTTGCGGCCGGAATAAGAGAGAGACCGCAGAGACAACTGACGGCACGCATGCGGTTCTGTGTCAGGGTACCGGTTTTGTCGGAGCAGATCACGCTGACGCATCCGAGCGTTTCCACGGAGGGAAGCTTGCGGATAATGGTATGGACTCTGACCATACGGGTAACGCTCAGGGCAAGGCAGATCGTGACGATGGCGGGAAGCCCTTCCGGTACGGCGGCAACCGCAAGGGAAATGGCCGTAATCAGCATGTCAAAAAGATTTCGGCGCTGCAAGATGCCGATAACAAAGAGCAGGGCGCACAGGAGCAGGGAGAGAATACTGAGCAGGGTGCCCAGTTCGCCCAGCCGTTTCTGCAGAGGCGTCGGTTCTTCCTTTGTCTCCCGTATCATGGAAGCGATTCTGCCGATTTCGGTATGAAGTCCGGTGGCGGTGACAATGCCCCTGCCGCGCCCGTAGGTAACGATGGTGGACATATATGCCATATGAAGCCTGTCACCGAGCGGAACGTCACCTGCCATGCCGCGGGGAACAAAAGTGGCGTCCTTTTCCGCGGGAAGCGATTCACCGGTCAGCGCGGATTCTTCGATCTTCAGGCTTTCCGTTTCCAGAAGACGCAGATCGGCCGGCACCTGGCAGCCGGCATCCAGACATACCACGTCGCCGGCGACAAGGGTGGAAGCGTCGATTTCTTTCCGGCGGCCGTCGCGGATGACGATGGCATGGGGAGAGGTAAGTTTTTTCAGGGAATCAAGCGCTTTTTGCGCCTTCCCTTCCTGAATCAGACCGATCAGTGCGTTCATGATAACGACAAACAATATGATTACCGTATCGCTTACCTCATCCAGCAGAAGAGAAACGGCGGAGGCGGCGAGCAGCACATAGATAAGCGGATCCTGCAGCTGTCCGAGAAAACGGGCGGGCAGTGATTTGCGCCGGTGTCCGGGCAGCTCATTTTTTCCGTCCGTGCGCAGACGCCTGCCCGCCTCCATTTCCGTCAGTCCCTTTTGGGCATCGCTTTTCAGTTCCCGGCAGATTTCTTTGATAGATTTTTCGTCATACATATCCTTACTCCTGTCCACATAGATTCCTGTACAACCTTATGCCGCCGGAGAATAAAATATGTTTGCTTTTCCCTGTGCTGTTAAGGAATTAAAAAAACTGCCGATATACAATAATAGATAATGAGAAATATCAGAGATTGGCTATGGAGAGCGCTGGATGTTGTCAGGAGGACAGAAAGAAAGGGTTCTTTTTTATTTTGCAGGGAAGTGATTCCCGCAAAACGGAAATTTCAGCAGAAACAGGAGGAAACGCAGATGGCAGTAGAGGGAAGCGTCGGACGGGGCGCATGGACAGATTCTTTTCACCAGTATCAGGCGGATATTATGACAAAGATCAGAAAAGGGCAGACAGAGGAGTCCATACCGATCGGAGCGGGGGAGTATACCCAGACGGAATGGCAGAAGGTTATGAAGAGTGTGGATAAACAGATTGAGGACATCCGCAAAGAACAGGCGCTGCGGCAGGAGAAACAGAAGGACCGCATGGAGGCACAGCGGGTTTTCGAAGCGGCCGTTTCCGGGAGCGGCAGTCCGGCGGAAAATCTGCGGGAGGCCGGCAGAACCAAAGTGCCGTACGGGAATCTGGCAAAAGACGGTGTGATTGAGTACAATGGCGTTACGTTTTTCTGTGATGAACAGACGAACAGCATTTGTCTGGGCGATGTGAGCGACAGGGAAAATACGCTTGTCATTCCGCTGGCGGAAGGGGGATGCCTGAAAGTGAACCGGAATAATCTCGGCGATCTGCAGCGGGCGATCGGTATGTTTTCCCCGGAAGATGTCAACCGGATTCTGCGGGCCATTGCCAAGGACAATAAGGCAAGACAGATGCAGGAAGAACTGGAAGAGGATAAGGCAAGTGTGACGGAGATGGGAGCAGACAGCGCGCAGCAGGCGGATTCGGTGCAGCGGGAAGAAAAGAAGTGAGACAAGCGGGACTGCGGGAGCTCCGAAACAGGGTGCGGCGGGATGTCGGAGAATACCGATATGCCATTGCGGGACTGTTGCTTTACTATGTCGTGACAAGACTGGTTTTCCGCGCTTTTTGTCCGCTGGTGATTGTAACGGGGCTGCCATGCCCGGGCTGTGGTTTGAGCAGAGCCGTCTGGTTTTTTCTGACAGGACAGTTTGCACGGTCGTTTTCCCTGCATCCGCTGGGCGCTTTCTGGCTGGCGCTGCTTCTGTACGCCGCCGTCCGGCGTTATGCCGCCGGAAAGCGGATTTCGAAGGGGCTGTGCGCGGCGTTTGTGATTCTCTGTATTGCGACGCTCGGGCTGTATGGATACCGCATGGCGTTTGTGTTTCCCGACAGGCCGCCGATGTCGTATACCGGGCGTAATATTATGGAACGGTGCATTCCCGACTACCGGCAGAAGGTTCTCGGATTTTTTCGGTTGTACAGATGACAATCCTGTGCTATACTGAATAGAGTAACAGAGAACAGAATGAGACGGATAGAAGGGGATAGAAATGGATAGTAATAATATGTACGGTCAGAATCAGAATCAGGAGAACCAGCAGACGCAGACATATTCTTCCTATTATGAGGCGCCTATACAGCCGCAGGTACAAGTGCCGGTGGGGCAGGATTTGGAAGAACCGGTCAGCATGGGGGAATGGATGATTTCCATGCTGCTTATGTGTATTCCCTGTGTCAATATTGTACTGATGTTTGTGTGGGCATTTGGAAGCAATGTCAATAAGAGCAAATCCAATTATTTTAAAGCCGCACTTGTCTGGACCGGTATCAGCCTTGCGCTTTCGGTGATTATGGTTATCGCCATGACACTTGGTATGGCAAGCGCATATTAATGATAAGGATGCAGAAATCCCGCTCCGTTACGGAGCGGGATTTTATTATGCCGTAAAAATCGTTCAGAGTAAAACAGACAGGATATTCGCCTCTCTGCGGAGCTTACCGGCTCCAGCGCCCGGATGCCCCGCACGGCAGCACAAGTCCGGTGGATGTCACCGGCAGGCCGATTTCGTCTGATTTTACCTGTCCGCCGAATTTCTGCTGTATGACATTTGAGATCATATAGGTCAGAACCGCGGGCTGTAGGCCGGTTGTATACGAATTGACGAGATAAAAGACCGGTTTTTGCGAAAGTATCTGCGCGGTCAGTCGGATCAGAGGATAGACAGACTGTTCGATTTTCCACACTTCCCCCTTCGGCCCCCGGCCATAGGAGGGCGGGTCTAAAATAATGCCGTCATACCTGCTTCCGCGGCGGATTTCCCGTTCCACAAATTTCACACAGTCGTCCACAAGCCAGCGGATCGGCGCGCCGTTGAGGCCGGAAGCCGCGGCGTTTTCTTTTGCCCATCCGACCATACCTTTGGAAGCGTCCACATGGGTGACGGCGGCTCCCGCTTTTGCCGCGGCCAGAGTGGCTCCGCCTGTGTAGGCGAAAAGATTCAGCACCCGCAGCGGCCGCTTTTCCTGCCGTATCTTATCGGAAAACCAGTCCCAGTTTACCGCCTGCTCGGGAAACAGGCCGGTGTGCTTGAACTGAAACGGTTTTACATGGAACTGCAGATCACGATAGCGGATGGACCATTCTTTCGGCAGACGGGAAAATTTCCAGCTGCCGCCGCCGCGTGTGCTGCGGAAGTAGTGGCCGTTCGGACGCTCCCATCCGGGGTGCTCTTTATCCGTGTCCCAGATGACCTGCGGGTCCGGTCTGATCAGGGTATAATCGCCCCACCGTTCCAGCTTTTCACCGCATGAGGTGTCCAGTACTTCATATTCGTTCCAGTTATCTGCAATCCACATATATGGCTCCTTACTTGTAGTATGATTCAATTCCGGCGTCCGGTTTCTGTTACCATCCTATCATACAATGAAGCGGGGGACAAGAAAATAAAAGAGAGATGATGCTTTGGTGCATTAAAATGATAATGCGGTAATATGACATAACAGAACTTGTTGACGGCAGGGAATTCGTATATTATAATGTTATCCGACTATTGTGAGGACGAAAGAGATGAAAAAGAGGAGAGAAAAAAATGGCGGATTCGATAATCTGGATATTGGCAGCCTTTGTCATTTATCTGTTGTTTATGGTTGTGATTGGGCTGGTGTATGCGAAAAAAAATGAAAATGCGGAGGACTACTTTCTGGGCGGCAGAAAGTTAAGCGGCGCGGTGGCGGCGTTATCGGCGCAGGCATCGGATATGAGCGGGTGGCTGCTGATGGGGCTGCCGGGTTCCGTCTATGCGTTGGGAACGGGACAGGCGTGGATTGCCATCGGCCTGTTTATCGGGACGGTATGTAACTGGCTTTTTGTTTCCAAGAGACTGCGCAGGTATACGATCCGTGCAGGCAATGCGCTGACACTTCCGACCTATTTCGAAAATCGGTTTCATGACAAAAAAAGAGTGCTTTTGCTGATTTCATCGGTAACGATAGTGATCTTTTTCCTTGTCTATACGGCATCCGCGCTGGCTGCCGGCGGAAAGCTGTTTACGTCGGTTTTCGGTGTGGAATATAAGATTGCGCTTACCATCGGCGCTGCCGTTATTTTGATCTATACATTTATGGGCGGATTTATGGCGGTGTGTGTGACGGACTTTGTACAGGGGACGCTGATGCTGATCGGACTGCTTGTCGTTCCGCTGGTTGCCTATGGCATCGTCAGCGGCAATGTCATGGACACGCTGGAGGCGAGCGGCGTGGCAGGCGGTGCTTCTTCCTATATGAATCTCTTCCATAACAACGGAAAACCGTACGGATTCATTGATATTATTTCGCAGGTCGCATGGGGGCTGGGATATTGCGGCATGCCGCATATTCTGGTGCGCTTTATGGCGGTTCGGGATGAAAAGGAGCTGAATAAGTCCAAGGGAATCGGTATCGGCTGGGTTGCGCTTTCGCTGATCTTTGCGTGTGTGATCGGGGTAATCGGCCGTGCGTATCTGTATCCGGGACTTTTGACGGAGGGCGCGGAGGAAAAAGTATTTATTGAAATGATTATCAAGATGTTTACCGTGGATTATCGTCTGCCGATTATCGGGGGACTGTTCCTGTGCGGTATTCTGGCGGCGATAATGTCCACTGCGGATTCGCAGCTTCTTGTCAGCGCTTCGAGTGTGGCGGAAGATATTTTCCGGGGTGTGGTGAAAAGGGATGCGGATGACAAGACCGTGCTGCATATGAGCCGTATCACGGTATTTGTGATTGCCATACTGGCATATATTATCGCACTGGATCCGAACAGTTCCATTATGGGACTGGTATCAAATGCGTGGGCGGGACTCGGCGCCGCATTCGGCCCTATCGTTTTGCTGTCGCTGTTTTGGAAACGGACGAACTTTCAGGGCGCCGTGGCCGGCATTATGACCGGTGCGCTGACCGTAATCGTGTGGGATTATATTCCGCTTGTAAACGGACAAACGCTCGGAAGTGCGACGGGACTGTATTCGCTGGCGATCGGTTTTGCACTGAGCCTGCTGGCGATCGTTGCCGTAAGCCTGGCGACGCCGGCGCCGTCCCGGGAAATGCTGAGAGAGTTTGACGATGTGGTGAATAACAGAAATATTGCAGAATAGTACAGGCAATGCCGAAACGGCATTGTCGTGCTGCGGCGGCCGAACCGCCGGTAAAGGGGGGAGTGCGTTATGGCGTTTACATTACAGGTAAGGAGCGAGGGGAAAAAGCTGGATTTTCAGGAGCTGCTTGCGCGCTGCCGGCTGGCATGCGGTATGAGCAATGCATATTATATTCTGGAAGAGCCCTCGCAGCCCGTGGAAAAGGACTTTGCAGGAACAACCATTTTGTATCGTCCGACCCGCATGGGAAGGGGAATTTATTTTGATGCGAGAGAGGCATCGAAAGGGTATGTGGAAATCAGCTACAATATTCCGACGACCGAGGCGGAAATTGTGGATTTTCTTGCTGTCGTAAAAGAGCTGAACCGGCAGTATCGGAAGACGGAAATGTATTGTGTGGAGGAGGAACGCACATATACCCTGGAAGAACTGCTGGCAAACAAAGACTGGATGGTGACGTTCAGTCTGCAGTCGATGCATGACTTCTGCAGCCGTAAAGAATACGACTCCTATATCTTTTCGCTGGCCATGTGGCCGTATACGCTGACACAGGAAGAGGCGGAGCGCTTTGCCGTCTGTGAAGATTTACGGGAGTTTGAGGAATTGATTCATACAAAGCAGAATATGGATGTCTATTACGCAAAACCGACGCTGATGCGGAATCAGGATAACGGGGAGATTCTTGCTTTCTATACGCTGACGGAAAAATGTGAAAGCATTTTTCCGATACACTATGAAAACTTTTTGTATGAGGATCAGATCAAACCTGCGGTCGGTTTTGTGCGGTTTTTTATTTATTCGGAAAACAGGGCGATGGACGGCTTTTTTGCCTATGACCGATTTATTTCGTATGTTATGGAGCTGGGAGCGACGATTTACGACGGGTGGCATGTGCAGATACCGCCGCTGACAAAAGAGGCGATCAGGATAATGGCGGAGCGGATCGGGTAGATCGGGAGAAAATGCTTTATGGAATGGAGGAACAAAATAATAGACGAATGCTGTGCGGACGAACCGGACAGTTTTCCATAAAATATGAAAAAAACACTTGCATTTTGAACGGACACCGATTATACTTATTAATGCTGTGACATTGATAGCGATGAAGCGTGAGGTTGCTGCCCGTTGTGGCAGGTTTTCCGCAGAGCGAATGTCAAGTTAGGAAACTGACGACAAGTCACTGTACAAGCAACAGATGTCTACGGAAAGGCAGAAGCGACGTGAGGTGTTCTATGGAGGACACACACGGGAGAGTGTACAGTCACCGCTTGTCGTACTTACATGTAAAAGTGCGAAAAGGAGGCGACTTTTTTTATGGCAAGTCAGGTAATGAGAATCACATTAAAGGCTTATGAGCATCAGTTGGTGGATGCCTGTGCCAAGAAAATCATTGAAACGGTAAAGAAGAACGGATCTCAGGTGAGCGGACCGGTACCGCTTCCGACAAAGAAGGAAGTTGTGACAATCCTCAGGGCGGTTCACAAATACAAAGATTCCAGAGAACAGTTCGAACAGAGGACGCATAAGAGATTGATTGATATTATCTCTCCTACGCCCAAGACAGTCGATGTACTGCAGAGGCTGGAAATGCCGGCCGGCGTTTACATTGATATAAAGATGAAAAACAAATAACCCCTACTAGTATGAACGGATTCCCGTTCCGCTGTAGAAAAAACAGGAGGTAAAGGAAATGAAAAAAGCGATTTTAGCAACAAAAATCGGCATGACGCAGATTTTCCAGGAAGACGGCTCCGTGATCCCGGTAACGGTTCTCGAAGCAGGTCCCTGCGTGGTGACACAGGTCAAGACAGTGGACAATGACGGTTACAGTGCGGTTCAGGTCGGCTATGTTGATAAGAAAGACAAGATTATCAATAAGGACAAGGGTGGAAAGAAAGAAGTCATTCACAGACACGGCGTAAATAAGCCGCTGAAAGGACATTTCGAGAAAGCCGGCGTTTCTTCCAAGAGATATATCAGAGAACTGAAACTTGAGAATGCGGAAGAATATACACTCGGCAGCGAGATCAAAGCGGACATCTTCGCAGCGGGCGACAGAGTGGATGCGACCGCCATTTCCAAAGGAAAGGGCTTCCAGGGCGCCATCAAACGTCACGGACAGCACAGAGGCCCCATGACCCATGGTTCCAAATTCCATCGCCATCAGGGTTCCAACGGTGCCTGCTCCTCACCGAGTAAAGTGTTTAAAGGCAAAAAGATGCCGGGACATATGGGCTGCGTAAAAGTAACGGTTCAGAATCTGAGCGTTGTGAGAGTGGATGCGGAAAAGAACCTGATTCTCGTAAAAGGCGCAGTGCCGGGGCCGAGAAAAGCGCTGGTGACAATCAAAGAAACTACGAGAGCGGAAGCATAATCCCGGATGAAAGGAGGACCACACAGATGGCAAACGTATCTGTTTATAATATGGAAGGCAAGGAAATTGATAAAATTGACCTGAACGATGCCGTGTTTGGTGTTGCGGTAAACGAACATCTGGTACACATGGCAGTCGTTCAGCAGCTTGCAAATAATCGTCAGGGGACACAGAAAGCAAAAACGCGTTCTGAAGTTTCCGGCGGCGGCAGAAAACCGTGGAGACAGAAAGGAACCGGTCATGCGAGACAGGGTTCGACCAGAGCTCCGCAGTGGAAGGGAGGCGGCGTTGTGTTTGCTCCCGTTCCGAGAGATTATTCGTTTAAGATGAATAAAAAAGAAAAGAGACTTGCTCTCAAATCCGCACTGACAAGCAGAGTGCAGGAGAATAAGCTGATCGTCGTTGACGAGCTGAAATTCGGAGAGATCAAAACAAAGAACTTTAAGAAGGTAATGGATAACCTGAATGTGAGAAAGGCTCTTGTCGTTCTGGCAGAAAACGATGAAAATGTCGTAATGTCCGCAAGAAACCTGTACGGCATTCAGACGGCACTGACAAGTACGATTAACGTTTATGACATTCTCAGGGGCGGCACACTCGTTCTGACAAAGGATGCCGTAAAGAAGATTGAGGAGGTGTACGCATAATGGCAGTTTTACAGTATTATGATGTAATCCTCAAACCGGTCATCACGGAAAAGAGCATGTCCGGTATGGGCGAAAAGAAATATACATTCCTTGTTCATACAGAAGCAAACAAGGCACAGATCAAAGAAGCCGTGGAAAAAATGTTCGAGGGAACAAAGGTAAAGAAAGTTAATACCATGAACCTCGACGGCAAGAAAAAGAGACGCGGCATGGTAGTCGGAAAGACGGCAAAGACCAAAAAGGCCATCGTACAACTGACAGAAGACAGCAAAGAAATCGAAATCTTTACAGGACTGTAAGGCCGGAAGCGCTTAACGAGGTATTTTCGGGTTTGGCGCGAGGCCGTCCCCTGAACTCAGCGGGGTTTTGACGGGCTTGGGGAGGGGAACTTCCTTATCTACAACTAAGCACAGAAAAGTGCGATAATAAATCGAGCGTTGAAAGGAGAAAACACAATGGGAATTAAGACATATAACCCATATACACCTTCCAGAAGAAACATGACCGGTTCGGATTTTGCGGAAATTACCAAAAAGACACCGGAAAAGAGCCTTCTTGTTTCTTTGAAGAAAAATGCGGGCCGCAATAACCAGGGTAAGATCACGGTCAGACACCGTGGCGGCGGCAACAGAAGAAAATACAGAATCATTGATTTTAAGAGATATAAAGACGGAATCCCCGCAACGGTAAAGGGAATCGAATACGACCCCAACAGAACGGCCAATATTGCGCTGATCTGCTATGCGGACGGACAGAAGGCATATATCCTTGCGCCGGAAGGATTAAAGGACGGCATGAAGATTATGAACGGACCGGAAGCGGAAGTCAGAATCGGTAACTGCCTGCCGTTATCCGAGATTCCGGTTGGTACACAGGTACACAATATCGAACTGTATCCCGGCAAAGGCGGACAGCTTGTACGCAGCGCCGGCAACAGCGCGCAGCTGATGGCAAAAGAGGGTAAATACGCAACACTGCGTCTTCCTTCGGGCGAGATGAGAATGGTTCCCATCGTCTGCCGCGCGACGATCGGCGTTGTCGGAAACGCGGATCATAACCTGATTAATATCGGTAAAGCAGGACGGAAACGCCATATGGGTATCAGACCTACGGTGCGTGGTTCCGTAATGAACCCCAATGACCATCCGCACGGCGGCGGCGAGGGCAAGACCGGAATCGGACGTCCGGGACCGTGTACACCCTGGGGCAAGCCTGCACTCGGCCTGAAGACAAGAAAGAAAAAGAAACAGTCCAATAAGCTGATCGTAAGAAGACGTGACGGCAAGGCGATGAAGTAATCGATATTAATAGGAGGAATCAAAATGGCAAGATCATTAAAAAAAGGACCGTTTGCTGATAAGAGCGTGTTGAAAAAAGTCGATGCTCTCAATGCATCAGGACAGAAACAGGTTATCAAAACCTGGTCCCGCCGTTCTACAATCTTCCCCTCTTTTGTAGGACACACCTTTGCGGTACATGACGGCAGAAAGCACGTACCGGTATATGTAACAGAAGATATGGTTGGACATAAACTCGGTGAGTTCGTTGCCACAAGAACTTACAGAGGTCATGGAAAAGACGAAAAGAAATCCAAAGTAAGATAATTTCGAAAGGAGGTTTCCATTCATGGCGAAAGGACACAGAAGTCAGATAAAAAGAGAGAGAAATGCGAAAAAGGATACCAGACCGTCAGCTAAATTATCTTATGCGAGAGTATCCGTTCAGAAAGCATGTTTTGTTTTAGATGCCATCAGAGGCAAAGATGTGGAGACGGCGCTCGGGATTCTGGAATACAACCCGAGATACGCGTCGAGCCTGACCAAGAAGCTGCTGGAATCAGCGATTGCCAATGCTGAAAACAACAACGGAATGAACAGGGACAATCTTTACATTGCAGAGTGCTATGCAAACAAGGGACCCACAATGAAAAGAGTAAGACCGAGGGCACAGGGAAGGGCATACAGGATCGAAAAGAGAATGAGCCACATTACGATTGTGCTGGATGAAAGATAGGAGGAAAGATAATGGGACAGAAAGTTAATCCTCATGGCCTGAGAGTTGGCATTATAAAAGACTGGGATTCCAAATGGTATGCTTCTGATGCTGAATTTTCCGATTTCCTGG
>CAJUCC010000032.1 GCA_910585205.1 uncultured Lachnospiraceae bacterium | reverse complement strand
TATTGTATATTATACAATATTTTTGCTGATATGCTGTATAATTAACGCTTATAGATAAAATATGTGTATATTTTATCACTTGCATTCTGAATCGGGATGATGTATATTAGATGCATGGCATTACAGCATCAGAAAAATTTGATTTGAGGAGGATTTACTTATGAAAGAAAAAGTCGTTCTGGCTTATTCCGGCGGCCTGGATACAACTGCAATCATTCCCTGGCTGAAGGAGAATTTTGACTATGAAGTGATCTGCGTCTGCGTTGACTGCGGACAGGGAGAAGAACTGGACGGCCTGGAAGAACGGGCGAAATTCTGCGGCGCGGAAAAGTTATACATTGAAGATGTCGTTGACGAATTTTGTGACGAATACATTGTTCCCTGCGTACAGGGACATGCTGTCTATGAAAATAAATACCTGCTCGGCACCTCCATGGCAAGACCCGTGATCGCAAAACGGCTTGTCGAAATCGCCCGTAAGGAAGGGGCATCGGCAATCTGCCACGGGGCAACCGGAAAAGGCAATGACCAGATCCGTTTCGAGCTCGCTATCAAGGCGCTGGCGCCCGATCTGAAAATCATCGCCGCATGGCGCAGCGACAAGTGGACGCTGGACTCCCGCGAAAGCGAAATCGCATATTGCAAGGCACACGGCATCGACCTGCCCTTCTCCGCCGATTCCAGCTACAGCCGCGACAGAAATCTGTGGCATATCAGCCACGAAGGTCTGGAACTGGAAGATCCTGCCAGCGAGCCGAATTACGAACACCTGCTCGTACTCGGCACAACGCCGGAAAAGGCACCGGAAGAAGGGGAATATATCACCATGACCTTTGAAAAAGGCATTCCCACATCCGTAAACGGCAAAAAAATGAAAGTCAGCGATATTATCCGCACCTTAAACGAACTGGGCGGCAAACACGGCATCGGCATCGTCGATATTGTGGAAAACCGGGTAGTCGGTATGAAATCCCGCGGTGTCTATGAGACGCCCGGCGGAACGATTCTCTACGAAGCGCATCAACAGCTTGAGGAATTGATCCTCGACCGCGACACCTACCGCGAAAAGGAAGAAATGGGCAATAAGCTGGCGCAGATCGTATACGAAGGAAAATGGTTCACACCGCTGCGCGAGGCCGTGCAGGCCTTTATTACATCCACACAGCAGTACGTGACCGGTGAAGTAAAATGCAAGCTGTACAAGGGCAACATTATCAAGGCCGGGACCACATCACCCTATTCTCTCTATAACGAAAGCATCGCTTCGTTCACAACGGGGGATTTGTACGATCACCACGACGCGGAAGGATTTATCAACCTCTTCGGTCTTTCCTGTAAAGTACGCGCCATGAAAATGCAGGAGACAGAGAAAAACAAATAACGGAGTGAACCGCTATGGACGTGATATTAACAATCGTCGGATATTTTGCCATATTAAATATACTGGGGCTGGCATTGATGGGAATCGATAAATGGAAAGCGCGCAAAGGCGCTTTCCGTATCCCCGAAGCCACACTTTTTATCATCGCCCTGATCGGCGGCAGCGTCGGTTCCATTCTGGGGATGTATTTATTCCGGCACAAGACAAGACACTGGTATTTCGTCTTCGGTATGCCCGCCATCTTGCTGCTCCAGCTTGCGGCGGTGTACGTTCTGACACATTCCTCACTGACGTTTCAGATTATGTGAGGAAGCAGAAAATCATGTTACGCAGTGACAATCACACCGCCGTCATTGGCATACATGCTGCTGACGCCCGCAGTTTCCGTAATCAGAATTTCTCCGCCCGCCATTGCCGGACGGAGCATCTCTCTGACCATCTCGGCCCGCTGCGGGCAGTTGCAGTGGCAGATGATAATTCGCTTTTTTCCGATGTCTTTCACATCTTTCAGCAGATATTCCACCATCTTTGTCAACGCTTTGCGAATCCCGATCGCCTGACTTTTCTGTATAATCACACCCTCGACTGCCGACATCACCGGCTTGATATTCAGTGTCTGCGCCACGAGCGATTTGACTGCCGAGAGACGTCCGTTTTTCCGCAGTGTCTCCAGATTATCCAGTACAAAATAAGTAAGCATGGTATCCCGATACCGGAGAAGCGCCTCTCTGATTTCCGCAAAAGGCATCCCGCTCTCCTCCAGTTCCATAGCCAACAGCGCAATCTGTGTCTGTCCGCAGCTTGCGGAGTGGGAATCGATCACACAGATGTCTTTCTTTTCATTGTTCTCCAGGCAGAGCTGTCTGCCAAGCTCCGCGCTGTTATAACTGCCGCTCAGATGCGAAGAAAGTGTTATGATATAAATACGCTCCGCCTCTGTACGACACGCTTCCATATAACGCTCCGGAGAGGGACAGGAGGATTTCGGGCACAACGGATATTCCGCCACTTTCTGCAAAAATTCCCTCTGATCGAAATTTTCATCGTCCCAAATGCGGTACTCTCCCACTTCCAGACTGAGCGGAACCCGCTCAAACCGCTTATCGCCTTGCAGCTCTGCTGGCAGTTCGCCGCAGCTGTCCAATATGATCTTATACCCCATACGCCGCCTCCCGGTTTTTCATGCGAATCGAAATACCCTCTCTTTATTGTAAACATTCCCGATTCCTTTTATTCCAGCCGGTGATCGGACATGTTGAGATGTTTTATATTCCGTCATGTAGTATTCATTACTACATTATATTACCATGGTGTATGGGTTCTGTAAAGTGGAAATGATGGCCTTATTCCGGCAATTCCGCAGTACAGTCTGCCGAATGTGCACAACATTCCCGTTCCTGTTTTTACCCCGAAAAATATTTTCCAACACTTCAATATCATCATAAACTGTAGTATAATAAATGAGAAAGGAAATTCGATGAAAGACACAAAAGTGCAATGGCATCCGGGATTCGTAGCTGCTGTGAGTCTGGAATTAACCAACAGTCGAAACGTACTGATATTCGAAAAGGAATATAATCTGAATACAAAACCATTGGAAATTGATCTGCTGGTAATCAGGAAAAATATGGACATCCCCATTGAAAATGAAATAGGCCATATCTTCCGTGGACACAATATTATGGAATATAAATCTCCGGAAGATCACCTGAACATTGATACCTTCTACAAAGCAATCGCTTATGCCAGTCTTTATAAATCTTACGGGAAAACCGTAGATTCCATCAAAGCCAGTGATATTACGCTCTCACTCGTCCGTGAACAAAAACCAGCCGGATTATTTCAACATTTTGCACTGTGCCATTACACGGTATCAAATCCGTACAGCGGAATATATTATATAGAAAATATGGTTCTCTTTCCGACACAAATTATTGTCACCGGAGAACTGAAACCGGATTCCCACATATGGTTAAGATCTTTGTCCGGTAAATTGAAAAAACAGGATCTGAAGGAACTCCTAAAAAACATTG
>CAJUCC010000031.1 GCA_910585205.1 uncultured Lachnospiraceae bacterium | reverse complement strand
TTTTTCAGCACCTATTGCGTAACAAGAAGCATGAAAAAAGCGGGCAAGAAACGCTTTATTTCCTACTCGCCCTTTTCTGCACCCTGTATGGCAGCTACCCTATTTCAATTTGTTGGTTGATACTGTTTTATGAGTAGCTGCCTTTTCGCGATTCTTTTTTATTATTTTCCGTTTCGTTCGCTCATCGGGACATATACCTGATCCGTGCAGAGTGTCTTATAGGCCGGCCGCATGATTTTTCCGTTGGTTGCCAATTCCTCCAGCCTGTGCGCGCTCCAGCCGGCAATCCGGGCAATGGCGAAGATCGGTGTATACAATTCCATGGGAAGGTTCAGCATCTTGTATACAAAACCGGAATAAAAGTCCACATTGATGCTGACGCCCTTGAACATCTGCCGCTCCTGAGCAATGATTTCCGGTGCAAGGCGTTCCACGAGAGAATAGAGTGCGAATTCTTTGTGCAGTCCCTTTTCTTCGGAAAGTTTTTCCACGAAAGAGCGGAAAATCTCGGCTCTGGGGTCGGATTTGGAATAAATTGCGTGACCGACGCCGTAGATCAGACCGGCTCTGTCAAAGGCTTCCTTGTGCAGCAGTTTGCGCAGGTGATTGCCCACTTCCTCTTCATCGGTCCAGTCGGATAACTGTTCCATCATATCATCAAACATCTGTACGACTTTGATATTGGCGCCGCCGTGCCGGGGACCCTTCAGAGAGCCGATCGCAGCCGCGATAACAGAATATGTATCCGTCATTGTGGAAGAAACGACATGGGTCGTAAAGGAGGAGTTATTGCCGCCGCCGTGTTCCATATGGATGACGAGGGCAATGTCCAGAAGGTTTGCTTCCAGCGGTGTATAAGAACTGTCCGGCCGGAGAATATGCAGGATATTCTCTGCGGTGGAGAGGTCGGGACTTGGCTGATGCACATACAGGCTGTCACCGTTATGATAATGATTGTAAGCCTGATAACCATATATGGACAGAAGCGGAAACAGACTGATGAGTTCCAGGCACTGCCGCAGTACATTGGGGATGGAAGTGTCGTCTGCCAGATTATCATAGGAATACAGCGTCAGCACACTTCTGGCGAGCGTATTCATCATATCCCGGCTGGGCGCCTTCATAATAATGTCCCGGACGAAATGTGTGGGCAGAGAGCAGCGGTAATCGGAAAGCATTCTGGTAAAGTCTTCCAGTTCTTTTTGATTGGGAAGTTTATTAAAAAGAAGCAGATAGGTAACTTCTTCGTATCCAAAGCGTTTTTCCGACGTAAATCCCGTTACCAGATCCCGGATATGGTATCCGCGATAAAAGAGATGACCATGGGCAGGAACGGTTTTGCCGTCCACGGTCTTTGTGGCACGGACATCCGAAATATTGGTCAGACCGGTCAGGACGCCTTTTCCGTTTAAGTCGCGCAGGCCCCGGTTGACGTTGTATTTGGTATAGAGCGCCGGGTCGATATTTCCCGCTTCACGGCTCAGTTCGGCCAACGCCAGAATCTCCGGTGTAATGGTTGAATAGATATTGTGGTCCATAAAATCTTTCGCCACCTTTCTGAATGGAATCTGCCATATTGAATACCTTATCAGACTATAGAAAAAAAGAATACAAGGCATGCTAAATAGCATTAGACGATGTGAATACGTTTAATAATATCACAAGTACAGGAAAGGGCGCAAGAAAAAAAAGGAAATTTAGAAAAAATTAATAGTCGGGTATGGACTTGTAAAAAAAGGAAAAAGGATATTATAATAGTAACAGAATAAACGGTAATACAGGACAGAGAAGAAGGAGGAGAGCGTATGACAAACGAAGAAATGTTGCGTCATGTCGATCACACACAGTTAAAGCCCTTTGCGACATGGGAGGACATCGAGAAATTATGCTGGGAGGCGATCCGCTATCAGACGGCTTCCGTATGCGTACCGCCGGCTTATATTAAGAGGATAGCGGAAAAATACGGGGAACAGATCAATATTTGTACCGTAGTGGGATTTCCGCTGGGTTACAGTGTAACGGAGGCAAAGAAGGCGGAGATCCGGGAGGCGCTGGCGGACGGCGCCAATGAGATCGATATGGTAGTCAATATCAGCGATGTGAAAAATCATCTGTACGACAAAGTGGAAGCAGAGATTCGGACGCTGAAAGAGGCATGCGGCAGTCATATTCTGAAAGTCATCGTGGAAACCTGTTTTCTGACGGAGGAAGAAAAAATTGCCATGTGCGAAGCCGTGACAAAGGCGGGCGCGGATTATATCAAAACATCGACCGGTTTTGGCACGGGCGGTGCAACGATGGAGGACGTGCTGTTATTCCGCAAGCATATCGGGCCGAATGTCAGGATCAAAGCGGCCGGCGGTGTTAAGACAAAGGAGGATATGGAGGCGTTTCTGGCAAACGGATGTGACAGAATCGGGACATCTTCCGCAGTCGGTATTCTGAACGGCGGCGAAGCGCAGGGATATTGAGCGGACGTGGACGGGAAAAGAAAAGGGGCCCATATATGACAGACAAAAAAGTAATCAGGCAGCGGCTGCGGATGATGCGGACTGCCATGCGGGAATCGGGACTGGACTATTATCTGGTGCCGACGGCTGATTTTCACAATTCTGAATATGTCAGCGATTATTTTAAGGCGCGGGAATATCTCTCCGGCTTTACGGGATCGAACGGTACACTGGTGATCTCCGCGGAGGAAGCCGGACTTTGGACGGACGGACGCTATTTCCTGCAGGCGGAGCGGGAGCTGGCGGATACGGGAATCCGCCTGTTCCGGATGCAGGAGGAAGGCGTGCCGGACATCTGTACATTTCTGAAACGGAATATGTGGGAGGGACAGACGCTGGGATTTGACGGCAGGGTGGTGACGGCGGCGTTCGGAAAACGGCTGGAAGCGGCGCTTGCGGAGAAAAAAATCCGCATCGCTTATGAGCGGGATCTTGTGGATGCCATATGGCCGGATCGGCCCGCATTCCCCTGCAGCAGGGCGGAAACCGTGCCGGAGACATACTGCGGGAAAAGCACGGCGGAAAAGCTGGCCGAAGTTCGAAAGAAGATGAGAGAGGAGAAGGCGGGCGCTTTCTTTCTGAGCCGTCTGGATGATCTGATGTGGCTTTTTAACCTGCGGGGCAATGACGTGCGCTACAATCCGGTTCTGATGTCGTATGGGTTTATTACGGAGACGGATGCCTGCGTCTTTCTGCAGGCGGGAGCGCTGCAGCGGGAAACGCTGGACGGCATGCAGCGTGCCGGTGTCGGCATCCGGGATTATTTCAGCGCCGGCCCCTTTCTGCGGGAATATTTTCTGGGCGGGCAGCGCCGGGGCGCCGCGGTTTTGTATGATTGTGAGCAGGTAAACTATGCGATGTTCCGGATTTTCCGGGACTACGGAAACTGCAGGGAGGCGGCCAATCCCACGGAACTGCTGAAAGCGGTGAAAAACGAGACGGAGCTTTCCTATATTCGCAGCATTTATCTGAAAGACAGCGTTGCCGTGACAAAATTCATTTACTGGGTCAAACGGGCGGTAAAGGAAGAGACGCTGACAGAGTACAGCGCCGGCGCTTATCTGGACGGGCTGCGCCGGGAGATTCCCGAATTTCTGAATGTTTCGTTTCCGACGATCAGCGCCTATATGGAAAATGCGGCCATGATGCACTATGAGGCCCGGGAAGATGCCTGCAGTGCGCTGGAGGCGGACGGGATGCTCCTTGTGGATTCCGGCGGCCAATATCTGGGCGGCACGACCGACGTTACGCGAACGATCGCGCTCGGCGCGGTTTCACAGGGCATGAAGGAACACTTTACGGCGGTTGCGGTCGGCATGCTCCGGCTGGCTGACGCCAGATTTCCGTATGGCTGTACGGGCCGGAATCTGGATATTCTGGCCAGAGGGCCCTTGTGGGACAGAAATATAGACTATAAATGCGGAACGGGACACGGTGTGGGCTATATGCTGAACGTGCATGAAGGGCCGCAGAGCATCCGCTGGCGGTATCGGGACGGTGCGCGGGAAGCCGTTCTGGAAGAGGGGATGATCGTAACGGACGAACCCGGTGTCTATCTGGACGGCCGGTACGGCATCCGCACGGAGAATGTACTGGAAGTGAAAAAGGGGCTCAAGTGCGAGGACGGCCAGTTTATGCATTTCGAACATCTGACATTCGTTCCCATCGACCTGGATGCGATACTGCCGGAGCAGATGCCGCCGCGGGAGCGGGAAGCGCTGAACCGGTACCATCGGGCGGTTTATGAAAAGATTTCGCCATATCTGACCGGGGAAGAGAAGACATGGCTGGCGGAGGCCACCGCGGAAGTGTGACAGGTTATGCCGGGAGTGTCCGTCCCCGCCGTCAGCATTTTCCCGAATTGATTATTGACTTTTCTCCGGGCTTTTGAGATAATATCCAAGATAGAACCTGAAGGTATCTGTCCCGGATTTGCGGAATCTGCGGACATGATATGAAATATACATTAATTATATAAGGAGGACGTAATATGTCAACGAAAGCGTATTATCCGTTAAACGAGATCGGTGCCGGAAAACCGGGTTTTTCCAAAACACGTTCCATCATCGAAGCAGCTTTTTACGGAAACAACGTGGTAAAGGTCAACACATTAAAAGAAGCTTATGAATTAGCGAAAAATTCTCCCGGAACTGTCGTAACGGACATGCCCGTATATCACGGAGAAGAGTTTGGTCTGGAAAAAGATGCGAAGGTACTTTTATTTAACGATGGCGCTGTAACGGGACGTTACGCAGCAGCACGCCGTATCAAAGGCGAGCCTGGCGTAGACGAAGCAAAGCTGGATAAAGTGGTAATGGATGCGGTTTATGAAACACGCTGGAAAACGCTCTATCACGCGGAATGCTTTATCGGTCTTGATCCGGAGTTTATGGCAAAGGCACATCTGCTGATTCCGGAAGGAGAAGAGAACATTCTGTATAACTGGATGCTGAACTTCCAGTATATGTCCGACGAATATGTAAAGATGTATAAGAAATCCAAACCCATCGGCGAAGGAAAAGAGCCTGACATCTACATTTTCTCCGATCCGCAGTGGGCGCCGCATGACGCACCGGATGTAGATTACAGCTGTCTGAGCGATCCGCTGACACTGTGCTATTTCGATACAAACCAGAACTGCGCTGCGATTCTTGGTATGAGATATTTCGGTGAGCATAAGAAGGGTACACTGACCATGGCATGGGCGCTTGCAAACAGAAACGGTTATGCTTCCTGCCACGGCGGACAGAAAGAGTATACACTTGCTGACGGCTCCAAGTTCGTTGCTTCCGTATATGGTCTGTCAGGTTCCGGAAAATCCACGCTGACCCATGCAAAACACGGCGGCAAATATCCGATTACCGTACTGCATGACGATGCGTTTATTATCAACACCGATACATGTTCTTCTGTAGCGCTTGAGCCTACTTATTTTGACAAGACGGCGGATTATCCGACAGGATGTCCCGACAATACGTATCTTCTGTCCGCACAGAACTGCTCTTGCACACTGGATGAGGAAGGCAAGCTGCAGCTTGTAACAGAAGACATCAGAAACGGCAACGGCCGTGCGATCAAGTCCAAATTATGGTCCCCGAACCGTGTGGACAAGATTGACGCTCCGGTAAATGCGATCTTCTGGATTATGAAAGATCCTACAATTCCGCCGGTACTGAAATTAAAAGGTTCCGCGCTGGCTTCCGTTATGGGCGCTACGCTGGCTACCAAGACTTCCACCGCAGAGCGTGTTGCGGCAGGCACAGATATGAACGCGCTTCGTATCGTACCGTATGCAAACCCGTTCAGAACATATCCGCTTGTACATGACTATGACAAATTCAAGAAGCTGGTAGAAGAGAAGAACGTTGCATGCTATATCGTAAACACAGGCGATTTCATGGGCAAGAAAGTAAAACCGGCTGATACACTCGGCATTCTGGAGACAATCGTGGAAGGAAAGGCTAACTTCGAGAAATGGGGTCCTTTCGAAGACATCGAGATTATGAATGACTGGTCCGGCAAGACTGGCGACTTTACGCCTGACTTAAACGACAAGGATTATGTGGTAGCGCTGAAGAACGCTATGCAGAACCGTGTTGACGCTGTAGAAGGCTTCGCAACAAAGAAGGAAGGCTATGACAAACTTCCGGAAGAAGCACTGGAAGCAGTTAAGAAACTGGTAGATGCTCTGAACTAATCAGCAAAACCGGAAAGAAAGAACAGGCAGGGAGATTCGTTTCCCTGCCTGTTTTACATAATGGGAAGGAGATCTGATGTCCGTATCACTTTATTATACTGCAAGGCGGTCAACGCCGATAACGCAGGAGGAACATTGCTTTATACCGGATATGGGAAACTGAAAAACAGGTGTTCTCGGATGCGGTTTGTCGCATTGATTTTTTTTATCTGCATATTGTAATTTTCAGGGTGATTGGGTATAATGTTAGTAACCTCAGGTGTGGATCAAATTCCTGTTATTTTTGAACCTACATTTACTTTAAACGGGATTCCTATATCGCCGGACTAATGTCAGGCCTTCATTGCGCAGAGGAAGACAGGCATCCGTGCTGCGGTCACCCACCTGGCGAAAGCTAGGAGTCAAAAGACAGGAACCACATTTTGGGGATACGGAAGATAAAAGGCAGTTGCCAAAGGCAGCTGCCTTTTTTCATCATATGGAAAATTCTTTGGGATTTCCCGTATGATGAAGACAATTATCGCACTGCGGCGGACAGGAACTTGCCGCCGAAGCGGCCCGCCGCAGGCGGAGAATCCTGCAGGCAGGATGTTTTTCGGGAGGAACTATGGAAAAAAAGATGCGTATGTGGTTGAAAGCGTGTCTGATTATAGCCGGTCTGTTATTCTTTTGCTTTCTCGCGGGAAGGCGGGAGCAGGAACGGGGCACGGACTATGAGAAGGAGGCACGAATCAGACAATACGAGGCGGATGAACGTGTTGTGAAACTCGAGACAACGCTGCTGGCGTACGGGGAGATGATACGGGAGGAAACGGAGGAGGAAGCCGAAGGACAGACGAAACGGATGCTGACGACCGACGGCCTTTTTACATATGAGACGGCGGAGGCGGAGAGCTGCCTTTACCGACAGGTGACGGCCTATATCCGGGACGGGATTATACTGGATGTGGTGGAAGCGGCAGAGCAGGAAGAAACCATGCTGGCGAATGTATGGGTCAGCGAGATTGAAGAAAAACAGATGTTATGTTTTCTGTCCGGAACATTGTTCTCCGTGCCGTATGAAGCCGGCCGTGACAATCGGGAGCAGGTGGCGGATCTTGTGCTGCAGGACGGAGAAGTCCGGGCGTGCCGTTTTAAAAAGGAAAAGGTAACGGGGAAACTGCTCGGTGTGACGGCGGATGCGATACGGCTTCCGGAGGAAAGTCTGGCGTTATCGGAGGATGTGCGGGTATATCGGCTGTATGGAAAACTGGAAGAATGTTCGCTTGCGGATCTGCCGGTCGGGTATGCGAATACGGATTTTGTGCTGGAAGACGGCAGCGTATGCGCCTGCCTTATCAGTTCCGAGGAACAGATGGAAACCATCCGTGTGCTGCTGCAGGCGGGAAATTATAACGGCCGTTATCATAATGACGTAACGGTGACGGCAGACTGTGCGTATACGCTGGGATACGGGACGGAAACCGAGACGCATGCCGCGGGCGAAACGGTTACGGTGACGGCGGACAGCGCGTATTTTGCGGACAGCGACCGTGTGTTTCTGACACTGGCTGCCAATACGGGGCGGATTATTCTGTCGTCGATCGAACGGGCGCGGGAGCGGACGGATTACCGGGGCAGTCTGGAAATTGTAAAGACGGCGGACGGGCTGGCGGTGGTCAACGAGCTGTTGCTGGAGGAATATCTCTATGGGGTCGTTCCGAGTGAAATGCCGGCCTCCTATCCGGCGGAGAGCCTGAAGGCTCAGGCCGTCTGTGCCAGGACATATGCGTACCGGAATATGAAAAGCGCCGGCTTTCCCGAGCTGGGCGCGCATGTGGACGACAGCACGGCATTTCAGGTGTATGGCAATACGGAGGAAAAGGCAGAGACGACGGCCGCGGTTAAGGCGACAAAAGGCCGGCTGCTGTTTTACGGGGAAGAGCCGATCGACACGTATTATTATTCCACGTCCTGCGGCTATGGAACGGATACAAGGGCATGGAACGGCATGGATGCGCAGAGCCCGCCGTATCTGCAGGCCAGAGCGATCGCTGCGGGAGATATGGGAATGGGGGATGCGGAGAGCACAGAGACGGGAGCGGATAATCCGGAGACGGAAGACGCGGGGAACGGGCAGCCGTATACACCGGAAACGCTGCGGGAGGAAGCCGTTTTTGCGCAGTTTATCTCGGCGGAACAGCCGCAGGCATACGAATGTCAGGAGGCATGGTATCGGTGGCGTTATGAAGTGGCGCAGGTGGATGTGGAGGAAATGGAACAGCGTCTTGCGCAGCGGTATACGGCGGCGCCCGGTTTTATACTGACAAAAGGAGAAGACGATACCTGGGAAAGCAGGCAGCCGGGGACGATCGGCACACTGCAGGAAATCAGCATAACGGAGCGCAATGCGGGAGGAAATGCGGCGGAACTGGTGATTGTGGGAAGCGAAGGGACTTACGCGGTCAGAACGGAATATAATATCCGTTACATTTTAAATAACGGCAGTTATTCGATTGTGCGCAGGGACGGAACGGAGGTGGCGTCCAAAACGCTGCTGCCAAGTGCATTTTTTATGGTGACAACTGGAAAAGAAGACGGGAATGTGATAGGATATACCGTAGTCGGCGGCGGATACGGTCATGGCATCGGTATGAGTCAGAACGGCGCCAGGAATATGGCGCAGGCCGGGCTGACGGAAGAAGAGATTTTGACGTTTTTTTACGAAGGCAGCCGCATTGAGACGATCTATTAGCGGCGGGAGGATGCATGAAACGAAAATTATTTCATATTATGCGAAATTTTGCGAGGCAGATTTCCCGGGACAATGTGAGCGCTCATGCGGCGAGCACGGCTTTTTTTCTGTTTTTGTCGCTGATTCCATTGCTGATGCTGATCTGTGCCATCCTGCCGTACACGCCGGTGACGGAGGCTATGCTGATGGAAATTGCGGTCAGCCTGACGCCGAATTCGGCCAACGGACTGCTGATTTATCTGATCGGAGAGGTGTATGACAGATCGGCGGGAGTATTGTCGGCGGCGGCTGTCATCACAGTGTGGACTGCCGCAAAGGGGATGATGGCATTGATGCGGGGACTGAACGCGGTCAACGGCGTGACGGAGCAGCGGGGGTATATTCTGCTGCGCATCGAAGCCTGTCTGTATACGGTGCTGATGCTGGCGGCGATGGTGCTGGCGCTGGTCATTCTGGTGTTCGGCAATACGCTGGCCAGACTGGTGCTGCGGCAGGTGCCGCGTCTGGAAGTGCTGCTCAGCCTGTTTCTGCATTTCCGGTTTCTGCCGGTCTGGCTGATTCTGGCGGCCGTCTTTGCAATCATTTATACATATGTGCCGAAGATTCGCACCCGGCTGCGGTATCAGATCCCGGGGGCGCTGTTTACCGCCATTGCCTGGAGTGTTTTTTCCTGGGGGTTTTCGATTTATGTGGACCACTTTCACGGGCTGAGTATGTACGGGAATCTGACGACGGTCATTATTATTATGTTATGGTTTTATTTTTGTATGTATCTGCTGCTGGTCGGTGCAAATATCAACCGTTATTTTTATCCCGCCATCCGTTTTCTCTATCACAGAAGACAGGAAAAGCGAAGCCGGAAAAAAGGAGACGGAAGATGATGCAAAAATGATGCAATTTTGACGCCAGTATGATGCCGTTCTTTTGTATCATGAAAAAAAGGGGGCGTTACTGCAGATGAAAAGGCGAATCACACAGGCAGCCGCTGTTTTGGGGCTGCTTTTTTTTATGTTGGGGATGGTGGTAACAGGGAAGATCGGCAACACCACCCTGCCGGGATATGAGGATACGGTAAAGCTGCAGCGGATGGATGAGATGACCGGGGCTGCGTTTCTGACCTATCTGACGGATTTCAGGGAACGGGTAAAGGAACGGCATCCCGAAGGATATGTACAGCTTTTGTTTCTGGTTACGGACAGCGGTGTCATGTCGGTCAGGCTGGATACGGATATTGGCATCCATGCGTTTTATTTTGTGGACGGAGACCGCATCTATGAGCTTTCCACAGACTGTTTCCCGCAGCGGCGGTGGGGATTTGTTCTGCAGGAATACCGGCGGCATCTGGATCTGCCGGTGGAGATTATAATACCGACGGATTTATATTGGGAACGCGACGACTGGTTCAAAGAAGACAGTATGATTTTCCGGTATTATTATGGATCGCAGAGTTCCCTGAGTGATTTTGCACATCTGGAGTGGGATCCGGATGCGGCCCGGCTGTTGGACTTCGGAAAGGATCGGGACGGGTTTTTCGTTTCCTTTCTGGAAGACGGCTGCAGAGGCGTCTATCGTTTGACCAGATATACAGAGGAGGTATTCCGGCAGGAAAATCCCGAAGTGGCGGCGGCCTGGGAGTACGGCGACGACGATGCGCTGGCAGCCGCTTTTCAGAAAAAATATCCCGGTATGACCGGGTTCATGGCCTATCGGTACAACGGGCGGTGGGAGAGCGAACAGAAATTTTATGCCGTGGAAGACAATACGTCCGTGCGTCCGGTGTGGGACACAGAGCAGGAGGAAGACTCCGGCATGTTGGCGGTGAGCCGGACATATGGTTATTTTCGGCGGTATCCTTATGTGTATGAGGTATCGGAAGTGTATACCTGCGCGGACGGCGCACTGCGGCAGGACGCGGCGGAGACGGATGACTATATCAAGTATCCGCTGATCCGTGTGTACAATAAAAACGGAATCGTGAGCAATGTGGGCCGAAACGGCGGATATTTTTATGATGTGCTCTATAGCTGGGGAAAGGAGGGAGAACAGGAACTGGCTGCGGATGTGGCGGCGCTGGGCGACGGCGTGGACGTGAGCAGGCTGCCATATGACGGCGCCGATGCTTCTTTCTGGCAGTATCTCTATGAACTGGCAGGAGAAAAGGACGGGTCGTGGCGTGAGGACACACATATCGGTATCTGGTACGGTGTGGAGGGGCGGACGGCCGTTTTGCTGGATACGGCGTCGGAAGAGCACTATCTGTTTGTGATTGACACGGATCAGCGTGTTTATAAGCTGCATGCGGAAGAACAGTCGGTGATGTTTGAGGGCTATTGGCGCAATTTTGTCCACAATTATCTGGGACGGGCCGGTTTTCTGTCAGAGGCGGAGATGGCGGATAAATACTGGGGGACGGCGTTCAACAGAGGTGTCATTGAGCTTCACTGTAAATCGTTTGTCTGGCAGTGGGACGAATATTTTTGGGATATACAGGAATTTCGCAAGCGTGCGGACGGGTTTACCTTTACGATTGTCGGAGTAGACAATGAGATCGTGCGATACCGGCTGCAAAAATACGCGAGGACTGCGTTTGAGGACAGAGATTCCGCTCTGGCGGAGAGGATGTGGGCGGGGGATAAAGGCGGTATGCTGTTGCTTATGACGGAACGGTACCGGAAGCTGAACGGTTTTTACTGCTATCCCGCTATGAGGGACGGGGAGGCGGAGGCCGTATTTTACGAAACGTATACGGGTGCGGATATGCGCGGCTATCTCTGTTATGGCGACGCCGTGTATGAAATCGCGGAACTGCATGCGCGGGCGGCAGGCGAGAGCTTTGACGAAGCGGAAGACGGAGAACAGGGCGTGTCGCGGTTTGCAGAAGGGGCACGCAGATACGGCGGATTTGATTCGCGGCCGGATTATCTGTGGACGGAAGACGCGGACTATAATTTCCGGTGGGAAGACCGGGAAAAGGGGGACTATTGGTACGCACAGGATATAGGAGCAGGGCGGAAATTTATGATCTGCATGACGCGGCAGGAGGCGGAAGAAGAAACGGATCCGGAGGAGATCGGTGAACCGCATGACATTACGGTTATGGCGCTGCGGGAGGAAGACGGCGTGGAGAACCCGGAGACGGTGCAGCAGTTTACGGTATATCTGTCGGAGCGCGATAATCCGCTTCAATTTACGGATTTCAATATGGACGGATGGCTTGATATAAGGCTACGGGACTATTATGGCGCCAATGGCGGCAGATGTTTCCATTATTGCTACAGCCCTTCCCGGGGAATGTTTGTCAGAGCCGCGGAGGAACTCGATGATTACAGCTGGTATGAGCCTGATCCGGCGCGGCGGCAGGTGACGGTATATCATTACGGCGCGGCGGACAGCGGAACACAGCAGCTGTATCAGTGGGAGAACGAAACGGACTGCAGGCTGCTGCGGCAGATCGACTACGGCAGTGTGCGGGATCCCGCCTCAGACGATACGTTCCGCTATTTCTGGACGGTGACGGAATTTGCGGGCGGCAGGAGACGGGTGCTGTTTCACGAGAGCTGGCCGTATGCGCCCCGGGACGGCGTCTGCCAGCCGGAGGACCGGGAGCGGCTGGCATGGGACATTTTCCGGAACGGGGAACCGGCGGGCTGACCGGGGCAGTGCGGCAGGGCAACGATGGCGGGAGAGCAGCGCGTAATATCATTTGACATTCCCTTACAAAACCATTAAAATTTAGGAAATCTGATAAACCGGAGACAATCCGGTAAAACTCTGAATAAGAGAAAAGAAAGGAAACAGAGGGCAATGGAAAAACAGAATGTTTGGGAAACATACAGCGCGGAGCAGTTACGGGAGCTGGAAAGCTTTACCAAAGAGTATATGGAATTTCTGGACGAAGGGAAAACGGAACGCGAATGTGTCGATTATCTCGTCAACCGGATTGAGGCGGCGGGCTATCGGGAGCTGGAAACGCTGCGCAAAGAGGGTAAGATGCTGCAGGCCGGAGATAAGGTGTATCATGTGTGCATGAACAAGTCACTGGTCATGTACCATGTCGGCAGCCGTCCGCTGGCGGAAGGCATGAATATACTGGGGGCGCATATCGATTCGCCGCGGCTGGATGTCAAACAGGATCCGCTCTATGAGGACGGCGGCTTTGCCTATCTGGACACCCATTATTATGGCGGTGTGAAAAAGTACCAGTGGGTGACGATCCCGCTTGCGCTTCACGGCGTTGTGATAAAAAAGGACGGGACGACCGTGGAGATCAAAGTCGGGGAAGACGAGGACGATCCGGTATTTTTCATTTCCGATCTGCTCATTCATCTGGCGGCGGAACAGTTGGAGAAAAAGGCCAATAAGGTGATTGAAGGCGAAGCGCTGGATATAATCGTCGGCAGCCGTCCGCTCCGGGTCGAAGCGCAGGAAGGCTCCTCCGCTGAGGAAAAGGCGGACAAAAAGCAGGACAAAGATCCGGTCAAGCAGGGGATTTTGCAATATCTGAGAGATCATTATGATATGGAAGAAGAAGACTTTCTCTCCGCGGAGCTGGAAGTGGTTCCGGCCGGCAGGGCAAGGGAGGCGGGATTTGACCGCAGCATGATACTCGCTTACGGACAGGACGACCGGGTCTGTGCGTTTGCCTCTCTGAAAGCGATGCTGGAGCTGGAAGCGCCGGAGCGCACCGCGTGCTGCATTCTGGTGGACAAAGAAGAGATCGGCAGTGTGGGAGCGACCGGTATGCGTTCGCGGTTTTTTGAGAACAGTACGGCGGAACTGATGGCGCTGTGCGGCGGATACGACGAGCTGGTTCTGCGGCGGTGTCTGGCGGCGTCCGCCATGCTGTCTTCGGACGTCAGCAGCGCTTTTGATCCCACCTATGCCGCGAGCTTCGACAAAAAGAATGTGGCCTATCTGGGGAACGGCATGGTGTTTAATAAATTTACCGGTTCGCGGGGCAAATCGGGTTCCAATGACGCCAATGCCGAGTACATCGCCTATATCCGCAATATTTTCGAACAGGAAAAGGTCTGCTTCCAGACGGCGGAACTGGGCAAAGTCGATCTGGGCGGCGGCGGAACGATCGCTTATATTCTGGCGCTGTACGGGATGCAGGTCATCGACAGCGGCGTGGCTGTGCTGAATATGCATGCGCCGTGGGAGGCGACGAGCAAAGCGGACGTTTATGAGACAAAGCGCGGCTACGGCGCTTTCCTGAAACACAAGGGGATGGAATAAGCATACGATATGGATGGTTTGAAAACTTCGGATTATGATTTTGCGCTGCCGGCGGAACTGATTGCGCAGGATCCGCCGGCAGAGCGGAGCAGCTCCCGGCTGCTTGTACTGGACAAAGAAACCGGACAAACCGCGCATCACCGTTTTCGGCAAATCACCGATTTTCTGCGCCCGGGCGACTGCCTGGTACTGAATAATACACGGGTGATTCCGGCACGGCTTTTCGGGGTAAAAGCGGATACGGGCGCCGGGGTCGAGGTATTGCTCTTAAAACGCCGGGCGGCGGATCTGTGGGAGACGCTGGTAAAACCGGGAAAAAAGGCCAGACCGGGCACAAAGCTGATCTTTGGAGACGGCCGGTTGTCGGGCGAGGTGACGGATGTGGTGGAGGAAGGCAACCGTTTGATCCGGTTTGCCTATACGGGTATCTGGGAAGAGATACTGGGCAGTCTGGGAGAGATGCCTCTGCCGCCCTATATCACGCATAAGCTGGCGGACAAAAACCGTTACCAGACGGTATATGCCAGATACGAAGGCTCGGCGGCAGCGCCCACGGCAGGACTGCATTTTACGCAGCCGCTGCTGGAAACGATTGCCAAAAAGGGTGTCGGACTTGCGTATGTGACGCTGCACGTGGGGCTTGGCACATTTCGGCCGGTCAAGGTGGAAGACGTGAAGGAACACCATATGCATACGGAATGGTACGAGGTGACGGCGGAAGCGGCGGAGCGGATCAACGAGACAAAGCGCAGGGGCGGACGCGTAATCTGTGTGGGAACCACGAGCTGTAGGACGATCGAGAGCGCGGCGCCGGAGGGTATCGTGCGGCCGCAGCGGGGTGACACGGATATTTTTATTTATCCCGGCTATCGCTTCCGGGTGCTGGACGGCCTGATAACGAATTTTCATCTGCCGCAGTCCACGCTGCTGATGCTTGTGTCGGCATTGGCGGGACGGGAACATGTGCTGTCGGCCTATGCGGAGGCGGTGCGGTATCGGTATCGGTTTTTCAGTTTTGGGGATGCGATGTTCATCTGCTGACATTGTTTCCGTGTTGTTGGAACGAAGGCCCGGCTGCTGCTGCCGGGCTTTTGCTTCGGCTTTCGGCCGTGCGCATCCGGGACGGCGGCCGTGAATTTCGGAATCACATGACAAACTGCCGGCATATATGGTATGATACGGTTGAAACAAACAGGTAGAAAGGAAGGGGACAGATGAACGAAGTATACGAAAAACTGACACGCTGTTATGAGAGCGTGAAAAAGAAAATTGATTTTCAGCCGAAGGTTGCGCTTGTGCTCGGTTCGGGACTGGGCGATTATGCGGAGACGATCCGGGTGGAGGCGGAACTTTCCTATGGGGAGATCGCGGAGTTTCCGGTATCCACGGTACCGGGACATGACGGCCGGTTTATTTTCGGATATGTGGACGATGTGCCGGTTGTGTGTATGAAAGGCCGGGTACATTATTATGAAGGGTATCCGATCAGCGATGTGGTGCTGCCGGTGCGTCTGATGCGCCTGATGGGGGCGGAGATTTTGTTTCTGACAAATGCTTCCGGCGGTGTGAATCCGGCGTTCGGCGCGGGGGATTTGATGCTTATCCGTGACCAGATCGCGTGCTTTGTCCCCAATCCGCTGATGGGGCCGAATGTGGACCGACTGGGCGTGCGGTTCCCCGATATGTCGGAAATCTATGATAAGGGTCTGCAGGAGATCATCCGGGGCTGCGCAAAGGAAGCGGGAATCGCGCTGCAGGAGGGCGTTTACCTGCAGCTTACGGGGCCGGCGTATGAGTCGCCGGCGGAAGTGCGGATGCTGCATCTGATGGGAGCCGATGCGGTCGGCATGAGCACGGCGGTGGAGGCGATCGCGGCGAACCATGCAGGGATGAAGATCTGCGGTATCTCCTGTGTGTGCAATCCGGCAGCAGGGTTATCTCCGGTGCCGCTGACACATGAGGAAGTGCAGGATGCGGCAAATCAGGCGGCGCCCCTGTTTCGCAGGCTCGTAACGGCGTCGATCTTAAAATTCGGACAGGAAGTGAAATAGATGGACAAGCGAAAACTGATGGAAGCGGCGCTGGAAGCCAGATCGCGTGCGTATACGCCGTATTCGCATTTTCAGGTGGGCGCTGCTCTTTTGACAAAGTCGGGCAGCGTGTATCAGGGCTGCAATATTGAAAACGCTGCCTATACGCCGACTATCTGCGCGGAACGCAATGCCTTTTTCAAAGCGGTGTACGAAGGGGAGCGGGAGTTTGCGGCGATCGCCGTCGCGGGCAGCCCGGAAGGCGAATGCCGGGACTATGCGACGCCATGCGGCGTGTGCCGGCAGGTGATGATGGAATTTTGTGACCCGAAGACTTTTCGTATCTATCTGGTAAAATCTGCGGACGAATATCGGGAGTACACGCTGGAAGAATTGCTGCCGATGGGATTCGGACCGGGCAATCTGGAGAAGCGGGAGAAACAGGCATGAAAATCACATATCTGTATCACAGCGGTTTTGCGGTGGAGCTGGACAGCCATGTGCTTGTTTTTGATTATTACCGGGGAAAACTCCCCGAATGGGAAAACGATAAAACGATTCTGTTTTTTGCGTCGCACAAACATCCCGATCACTTTGATCTGAAAATTTTTGACTATATCAGTCAATATAAAAAGCTGCATTACTTTCTCGGCTCCGACATCAGAGTAAACGAAAAATATCTGGAGCGGAAGGGTGTGGACTGCTCGGTGCGCTCCGCGATCACCAATACGGGAAAAAACACGACCACGCAGTGGGAGGACATTACGGTCGAAACGCTGCGTTCCACAGATGAGGGTGTGGCGTTCCTTGTCTGCGTGGAAGGGAAAACGATTTACCATGCGGGCGATCTGAACTGGTGGCACTGGGAAGGGGAAGACCCGGCATGGAATGCCCGGATGGAAAAGGATTACCGGGCGGAGATTGCCCGGATTGCCGGACGGCATTTTGACGCCGCTTTTGTGCCGCTTGATCCGCGGCTCGGGAAACACGACGGACTTGGCATGCGGCTGTTTCTGGAGCGGACCGATGCGGGGGTGGTATTCCCGATGCATATGTGGGACGATTATGCGGTAATTGACCGCTTTCGCAAAAGCGGGGCGGGAAAACCGTATGCGGACAGGATAATGAAAATTTCGTTTGCCGGACAGGAGTTTATCGTATGAGTTATCTGTGGGCGGCGGCTTTCTTCCCTCTGGCGCTCGGCTTTTTGTTTCTGCAGGGCATGCGGGAGGAGAGAAGGCGGAAAGCCTCTCTGCGCGAAAGCCTTTTGCATATGGAGGGAAAACCGCCTGCGGCGCGCAGCGGCGGCCCTGCGCCGGACGGGTATCTGCGCACGCTGCATCCCGCCTTTGCCATTGATGCCGTTACCTGGAAGGATCTGGAAATGGATGCGGTTTTCCGGCGTCTGGACTATACCCGGTCACAGGCGGGGAGAGAATATCTTTATGCCTGCCTGCACTGCCCGGCGGCGGGGGAGACGGAGGCGGCGCGGTGGGAAGGTGCGGTTTCTTACTTCCTCTCCCATCCCGAACAGCGGATTGCCGTACAGATGCTGCTGTCGGAGACGGGATGGGAAAAGGGGATGGACTTTCATCGCTGCCTCGCCGCGATGGAGCGGATGAACGTGCGCCGAACGGGCGGGGAGTATGCCGCGCTTGCCGCTTATGCTGTCTCTGCGTTTTGTATGGCGTGGAGCGGCGGCGTAGGCTTTTGCCTGCTGGCAGGGGTGATGATCGTTCAAGTGATTGCGTATTTTCGCAGACGGGCGGGGATGCTGCCGCATCTGCGGATGATTGCGTGGCTGCTGCGCATGGTACACAATATGGAAAAACTGTGCCGTGTGCTGGAACCCGCCGTACGGTCAGAGCTGGAACAAAACCTGCATACGGATATGGCGGCGTGCGTCGCAAAACTGCGCGGACTGCGGCGGCGCAGCTTCTGGGTGATGCAGAGCGGCGCCGGGAACAGAGGCCCCTTTGCCATGATCGGGGATTATATCCGCATGCTGTTTCATGTGGATCTGATACAGTTTGCATCGTTGCAGAAAAAGATATTGTCGCTGCGAAAGGAGATCGGGGAAGCTTACGCCTGTATGGGATATGCGGACAGCTGCATCAGCATTGCCATGTACCGCCTGTCACTGCGGCAATACTGTATCCCCTGTCTGTATGACATAAAAGATGCAGGCAATGCGGACAACGATTATGCAAAAACCGGGGGACTGCATGCCGTATCCTGTGTCCATCCGCTCCTGGAACATCCCGTGCCGAACAGCATTGAAATGACGGAGGGCAGAGGCGTATTGCTGACGGGTTCAAACGCCTCGGGGAAATCGACTTTTCTGCAGACCATTGCCGTCAACCTGCTGCTCTCCCAGACGATTCATACCGCGCTGGCGGAGCGCTTTTCGGCGCCGTTTTGCCGTCTCTACACCGCCATGGCGGACGGAAAGGGCAGAAGCGGAGACATTCAGACGGGAGAGAGCAGTTATATGGCCGAGATCCTCTCCCTGAAACGGATTCTGGATGCGGGAAAAGACGATGCCGCCCCGGTTTTTTGCTTTGTGGATGAAATTCTGCGGGGAACGGGCACTGTGGAACGGATTGCGGCATCCGCCTGGATACTGAAAGCGGTCCGGCCGCCGCGGATGCTTTGTTTTGCGGCGACGCATGACCGGGAACTGACAGGGCTGCTGGCAGACCGGTATGATTCCTATTATTTTTCCGAGGAAATCACAGACGGCGATATACATTTCCCCTACCGTCTGCTGCGTGGTGTATCACAGACGGGGAATGCGATAAAACTGCTGGAAGCAGTGGGATACGACAGTGAAATTGTGGAAGGGGCGGCGCGCCAGGCGGCAGCGTTTGCAGAGGAGGGAATCTGGAAATGAAAGTGACGATTTATACAGACGGTTCGGCCAGAGGCAACCCGGACGGACCGGGCGGTTACGGGACGATTCTGCACTATACCGATAAGGAGGGAACACTACACAAGCGGGAATACAGCGCCGGTTATAAAAAGACGACCAATAACCGGATGGAGCTGATGGCGGTTATTATCGGACTGGAAGCGCTGATTCGGCCGTGCGACGTGGAAGTTATTTCGGATTCCCGGTATGTAACGGACGCTTTTAACAAGAAGTGGATTGACAACTGGCAGAAAAGGGGCTGGAAGAGTTCGACGGGAAAGGTGAAAAATGTTGATCTCTGGAAACGGCTGCTTGCGGCAAAAGCGCCGCATACGGTATGCTTTACCTGGGTAAAGGGACATAACGGCCATCCCGAGAATGAACGCTGCGACAGCCTTGCCACGGCGGCGGCGGACGGCGATAACCTGCTGACGGACAGTGATTGCTTTTTGGGGGCAGATTGTTTATAATGGGGTTGTGTCCGCATTCACGGACGGGTACGGAATATGGAAACAGAGTGGAAAGGATGAATGTAACATGGCAAGTATCAATGCGTTTTTCGGTTATTTTTTTTCATATGTGATTTTGTTCGCGGTTTTTGTGGCGCTTACAATAGCGGGGTGTTTCGCAGGCATCAAATGGAGAAAGGCAAAGGATGCAAAAGAGGCGGCAGCCGGTGAGCGCGGTGCAGGTAACGCGGCAGACTGACAGGCGGTGAGAAGGAGCAGACCCAGGAGGAGATACGGATGAGTAAGGCGTCTATGGAAGAAGCGACAGATCTGGATTACAGGCAGCGTTTTCAGCCCGGGCGGCAGATGTGGGTGATTAAAAAGGACGGCAGCAGAGAAGCGTTCAATGTTCAGAAAGTCATTGATGCGGTGGGGAAATCCGCATACCGTGCCCTGACAAAGTTTACCGGGGACGAAAAAGAACATATCTGCCGGTTTGTGATTGACAAGGTGGAAGAGATGGATGTGGACGCGATTCCCATCCCGGTTATGCATAATATCGTCGAGAGCGCACTGGAGCAGGTGAAACCGATAGTAGCGAAAAGCTACCGGGATTACCGCAACTATAAGCAGGATTTCGTGCGGATGCTGGACGATGTATACAAAAAGAGCCAGTCCATCATGTATGTGGGCGACAAGGAAAATGCCAACACGGATTCGGCGCTGGTCTCGACAAAGCGGAGTCTGATTTTCAACCAGTTGAATAAAGAACTGTACCAGAAGTTTTTTATGACGACAGAGGAAATTCAGGCATGCCGTGACGGCTATATCTATGTCCATGACATGTCTGCCAGAAGGGATACGATGAATTGTTGTCTCTTTGATGTGGAGCATGTGCTCTCGGGCGGATTTGAAATGGGAAATATCTGGTACAATGAGCCAAAGACGCTGGACGTGGCGTTTGACGTAATCGGGGATATTGTGCTGAGCGCCGCCAGTCAGCAGTATGGCGGTTTTACCGTGCCGAGCGTGGATCTGATTCTGGAGCCGTATGCCGAGAAATCTTACCGGCGGAATATTGAGAAATATACACGCCTGGGGATTGAACGGGAGCGGGCGGAAAGCGAATCCTATCATGACGTGGTAAAGGAATTCGAACAGGGGTTTCAGGGATGGGAGTATAAATTTAACACCGTTGCCAGCAGCCGGGGCGACTATCCTTTTATCACGGTGACGGCCGGGACGGGAACCGGCCGTTTTGCGAGACTGGCGACCATTTCCATGCTCGATGTCAGACGCAAAGGGCAGGGAAAGGACGGGTGTAAAAAGCCGGTTCTTTTTCCGAAGATTGTTTTTTTATACGACGAGAACCTTCACGGGCCGGGCCGGGAGCTGGAGGATGTATTCGAAGCGGGCGTGCGCTGCTCTGCAAAGACAATGTATCCCGACTGGCTCTCCCTGACGGGAAGAGGGTATATCGCAAGTATGTATAAGCAGTACGGCAAGATTATTTCACCGATGGGATGCCGGGCGTTTCTGTCTCCGTGGTATGAGCGGGGTGGGATGTATCCTGCGGATGACCGTGATGTGCCGGTATTTGTGGGTCGCTTTAATATCGGGGCCGTTTCCCTGCATCTGCCGATGATACTGGCAAAATCAAGGCAGGAGAGCCGCGATTTTTATGAGGTGCTGGACTATTATCTGAATCTGATCCGTCAGCTTCATATCCGGACGTATGCCTATCTGGGCGAAATGCGTGCTTCGACCAATCCGCTGGCATACTGTGAAGGGGGATTTCTGGGCGGTCATCTGAAGCTGACCGATAAGATCAAACCCATCCTCAAATCGGCGACGGCTTCTTTCGGGATTACCGCCCTCAATGAGCTGCAGGAATTGTATAACGGCAAATCGCTTGTGGAAGACGGCGCATTTGCTTTGGAAGTGCTCGAGCATATCAACCAGAAAGTGCAGGAATATAAAGAAGCGGACGGCAACCTCTACGCCATTTACGGTACGCCGGCAGAAAATCTCTGCGGCCTGCAGGTGCGGCAGTTCCGCGAGAAATACGGCATTGTGGAAGGCGTCTCCGACAGAGAATATGTGAGCAACAGCTTCCACTGTCACGTCTCGGAAGACATTACGCCGATCGAGAAACAGGACAAAGAATACCGTTTCTGGGAGATGTCCAACGGCGGCAAAATCCAGTATGTGAAATATCCCATTGATTACAATACGGAAGCGATCCGCACACTGATCCGGCGCGCCATGGATATGGGATTCTATGAGGGAGTCAACCTCTCACTCGCATACTGCGACGACTGCGGCCATCAGGAATTGGAAATGGATGTATGCCCCCGGTGCGGCAGCCGCAATCTGACGAAAATTGACCGCATGAACGGCTACCTCTCCTACTCCCGCATACATGGCGACACCCGTCTCAACGACGCCAAAATGGCCGAAATCGCCGACCGGATAAGCATGTAGCGCCGAAGGGCGTGGTTTTGCGAATGGGGGCGTGGTAAACTGAACACAGAGTGAAGGCAAGCCAAGAGGAGAAAAACATGCGGTATCACAATATAACAAAAGACGATATGCTCAACGGCGATGGCCTGCGGGTTGTCCTCTGGGTGGCCGGTTGTTCGCATTGCTGCCGTGGGTGTCACAATCCGGTGACATGGGATCCCAACGGCGGTCTGCCGTTTGACGATGCTGCGCGCGGCGAAATCTTCGCGCAGCTTGCAAAGCCCTATATATCCGGCATTACCTTTTCCGGCGGCGACCCGCTGCATCCGTGCAACCGGTCGGATGTGCGGCGGCTGATCGCGGAGATCCGGGAAAAAGAGCCGCAAAAGACGATCTGGCTCTATACCGGGGATGTCTGGGAAAATGTGGCGGGCGATCCGCTGATGCGGCAGATTGACGTACTGGTGGACGGGGAATTTCATATCGGGGAGCATGACCCCCGTCTGATGTGGAAAGGCAGCAGAAACCAGAGAGTAATCGATGTCAGAAAAAGCCTGATGCGGGGCGCGGGCGCCGGCCCGGTTTTGCATTGCGGCGATTATATAGAACAGTAACAGGAATGCGGTAACGCATGAGAAAGACGTAACGAAGGAGGAAACATGAAAAGAGTTGCGAAGTTTTATAAGGTGAGCAAAGAACGCTTTAAAGAGGATCTGGACAAGGCGGTTCCCGGATTTACGGATGCGGAGATCGATGAACTCTACGATCAGGTGAAACTGCCGGCAAGGGCGACAAAAGGCAGTGCCGGATATGATTTTTATTCGCCGATGACATTTAATATCAGCCCGGGCAGAGAACTGCTGATTCCGACCGGCATTCGTGTGGAGATGGAAGAGGACTGGGTATTGATGTTGTATCCCCGCAGCGGGCTTGGCTTTAAATATCGTCTGCAGTTGAACAATACGGTGGGGATTATCGACAGCGACTATTTTTATGCGGAGAACGAAGGGCATATCATGGTGCGGATTACCAATGATTCCAAAGTCGGCATGGAACTGCGGGTAGACCGGGGAATGGGTTTCATTCAGGGCGTTTTCCTCGAATATGGACTGACGACCGATGATGCCACGGATACGGTGCGCACAGGAGGATTCGGGAGTACAAATTAATTTTATTTTTTGGAAAAAAATGAAAGGATTTCCCTCTGTCATACGTATTCCTTATGAAACAAAACAAAAACAGGAAGAGAAAAGACGGAGGGATTTCATTATGCGTAAATATTGGTTCAGAGGTATGGCGGTTGCTGCTGCGGTTTGTGTTATGGCCGGAGGAACATCAAGTGTGGCGTATGCACATCATGGCAGAGGCAACGCGCAGCCTGTTTACTGCTATGCAGACGGAAGCTGCGATGTGGACGGGGTATGCCAGATCGGAGCAGACTGCGACGGGACTGTGCATCATGACGGTGCAGGATACTGCCCCCGGACGGGACACGGCTCATATCATCATTCTCACAGATAGTGGCTAGCAGGCCGGGACCCCGCCGTTGGACGGCGGGGCCTTATTATTTTGCCATGTCCGGGTCAAAAGGAAATGGTAGCCTGCATTGAGAAATGGGTATGCCATGTTTTTTGTTCCAAATGACAGGGAGCGGTACCCGCGATAAGAAGGGAGAAAAACCTTGAAAAGCGCAGAGGATGTAAACCGTGTAATGGAAGATTATGCGGATATGGTGCGGAGGATCTGTCTCGTGCATTTGAAAAACAGACATGACACGGAGGATGTGTTTCAGAATGTCTATATGAAGTACCTGCTCTATGAAGGTTCGTTTGAGAGCCGGGAACATGAGAAGGCGTGGTTTGCACGGGTGACGATCAACGCCTGCACGGACTGGCTGCGCAGCCTTTCGCGCAGAAAATGGGTGCCGCTGTCGGTACTGAACGAGGAAAGCAGATCGCTGGATGAGGAATCCGCGGAGATTCTGGAAAGTGTGCTGAAGCTTCCCGAGAAGTATCGAAATGTCATTTATCTGCATTATTTCGAGGGATATTCGGCGGTCGAGATTGCCGGTATACTGGGACGAAAAGAAAACACCATTTATACATGGCTTTCCCGGGCAAAAGAAATGCTGCGGAAACGGTTGGGAGGTGAGCAGGCATGAGCACAATGCGGGACGGCATCCGGCAGAGCATGCGGGAAATCCGTGCGTCGGAAGAACTGAAACAGAATACGCTGCGGTATCTGCAGGAACAAAGAGAGAAGCAAGACAGAAAACAAAAGCTGTTTCCCGGCAACAGACATGCCGGTTTCCGGTATGTGCTGGCTGTCTTTTGTTTGTTCTTTCTGATGGGAACGGGCGGTTTCTTTGTATATAACAGGCCGGTGTCTTATATCAGTATCGATGTGAATCCCTCCATAGAACTGGGAATCAACTGTTTTGGGAGAGTGGTATCCGCCCAGGGCTACAATGCGGACGGGCGGGACATTGTGCAGCATGTACGGCTGAAAAATATTTCCTATATCCAGGCGATTGACCGGCTGCTGGGGGATGCGCATTACAGCCGGTTCCTTGAAGGCAATGCAAAGCCGGTTTTCACGGTTATTTCGGGTGATCCCGATACGATGATGGAGGCAATTAACGCAGACAACAGCTTTCAGGCATACGGGGGAGTGGTATACAGCAGCGATATGACCTGTATGAAAGAAGCGCACCAACATGAAATGTCATTCGGGAAATACAGAGCCTGTCTGGAACTGTTACAATATGACGAAAGCATTACCGTGGAGAGCTGCCATGCCATGACGATGGGAGAGATTCAAAGCCGGATCGAGACGTGCAGAGAGCATAACGGAAACGGAGAGGGCAGCGGCGGCGGAAACCATGGAGGCGGCAGCGGCCACGGCCATCACGGGGGCATGCATTAAACAGATACAGGTGTACGGTCAATCTTTTTCGGAAACCGATGCATAGAGATATGATCGCTTATGGCATACTATCATTGCCGGATGGCATCGATTATTATGTGAAACGGGAGGCCGTTATGAAAAAAGATTACAGTAAGTTGTGGACATTGTTCAAATCCATGTTTATCCTGAGCGCCTGTACATTCGGCGGTGGATTTGTAATTGTCTCTCTGATGAAAAAAAAGTATGTGGAAGAGCTGCAGTGGCTGGAAGAGGACGAAATGCTGGATGTAACCGCAATCACCCAGTCGGCTCCCGGCCCGCTCCCGGTAAACGCGTCCGTGATTATCGGATACCGGCTGGCAGGGGTTGTTGGCTCTCTGACAGCGATATGCGGGACGATACTTCCGCCGATGATTATTATTTCCATTATTTCTCTGTTTTATGAACAATTCCGTACCAATCCTTATATTGCCACAGCGCTGCAGGTTATGCGGGCAGGCGTGGCTGCGGTTATATTTGACGTGGTCATCAATCTGGCGGGCAATGTACTGAAAACCAAACGGATTTTGTATATCGTAATGATGATAACGGCATTTACAGCCACCTATATTCTCGATGTCAGCGCAATGTTAATCATCCTGACCTGTCTGGGGATCGGCCTAGTTGATCTGGCGGTGACAATCCGGAAAAAGAAAGGAACGGTGGCTTAAATGTTATTATTAAAACTGTTTTTTTCCTTTATACAGGTTGGTCTGTTCAGCGTCGGCGGCGGCTATGCGGCGATTCCGCTGATCCAGGAACAGATCGTCAATATCCATGCCCTCCTGACGATGGAGGAGTTTTCGGATCTGATTACAGTGGCCGAGATGACGCCGGGACCGATCTCGATCAATTCGGCCACGTTTGTCGGTATGCGGATAGCGGGAGTAGGCGGCGTTTTGTTGTGTACGATCGGCTGTATCATTCCCTCTTTCTGTATCTGCCTGATTCTGGCATATTTTTATTATAAATACCGCACCGTAAGCGGTGTGCAGGTCGTGCTCGGCGCCATGCGGCCTGCCGTGGTGGCGCTGATCGCTTCGGCCGGCTCATCGATTCTGATGCTCGGTCTGTTTCAGGCCGAACTGTCGGAGATTATCCTGCGCGATGTCCGCTTTGTGGAATTGGGTATTTTCGCCGTGGCGTTGTTTTTACTCAGAAAATACAAAATGAACGCCATTACGATTATTCTTGGCAGCGGCGTGGTGGGGACACTGGCATATGTCCTGATGGGAGCAGTATAAGACGACCGGATTGCAGACATACTAATTTCCAGAACAGCCGAAAGGAGCTTATTGGAAATTGGATACTCATACAAAGTCTGAAATGACGGGAAAACTTGGTCCCGATCTCGATTATATGAAAAAGACACTTGCCATCGGAACCAACTTTGACGTGGTTTACCGTGTGATTCATATCGGCGGGAGAGAAGCCTGCTTTTATTTTATCGACGGTTTCTGCAAAGACGAACTGATGGAAAAGATACTGCAATATCTGATCGAACTTACGGAAGACGAGATGGCAGATAACGTACACGACATGCTGAAAAAGCATATGCCGTATGTGGAAGTGGATGTGAGCAAAGTCTGGGAAGACATCATTCACAATCTGATGTCCGGCGTGTTGATTCTGATGGTCGATGGTTATGACAAGGCCATACTGCTGGATTCGCGCACGTATCCGGCCAGAAGCGTATCCGAGCCGGAAAAGGACAAGGTACTGCGCGGGTCCAAAGACGGCTTTGTGGAGACGGTTGTATTCAATACGGCGCTGATCCGCCGGCGGATCCGCAGTACCGATCTGCGGATGGAAATGATGAATGCGGGCGAGAGTTCACAGACGGATATTGTTTTGTGTTATATGGATTCCCGGGTGGATCATGCATTTCTGGATAAGATTAAAGACGGGATCCGCAATATCCGGGTGGATGCACTGACGATGAATCAGGAAAGTCTGGCAGAATGCCTGTACAAACGGAGCTGGTTCAATCCCTTTCCCAAGTTTAAGTTTACGGAACGGCCGGACACGGCGGCTGCCCATGTGCTGGAAGGCAATATTGTGATTCTGGTGGATAACTCTCCCTCGGCCATGATTACGCCGACTACGGTGTTTGACGTGATCGATGAGGCCGACGATTACTACTTTCCGCCGATTACGGGGACGTATCTGCGCTTTTCGCGGTTTCTGATCGCCTTTATCACCTATTTTCTGACGCCCACCTACCTGCTTTTGATGCAGAATGCGCAGTGGATACCGGAGGCGTTTGATTTTATCCGTGTAAAAGACGAGATGAATCTGCCGCTGATCTGGCAGTTTTTGATACTGGAACTGGCCATAGACGGCCTGCGGCTGGCGGCGGTTAACACCCCGAATATGCTCAGCACACCGCTCAGTGTGATGGCGGCGCTGGTATTGGGAGAGTTTTCCGTGAACAGCGGCTGGTTTAACAGTGAAGTAATGCTCTATATGGCCTTTGTGGCCATCGCCAATTACACCCAGTCCAGCTACGAGCTCGGCTATGCCCTGAAATTTATGCGGATTATCAACCTGATTGCGACCGCTCTGTTTGGCATCTGGGGTTATATCGGGGCCATTGTGCTCTGCATTCTCAGCATTGCCTGCAACCGCACCGTGGCAAATACCAGCTACATTTATCCGCTGATTCCGTTTCATGGCAAAGAACTGATGCGCAGAGTGTTCCGACTGCGTCTGCCGGGAGCGAAAAAATAAAAGTGGGACACTGTAATAGACCGGCAGAGAGAACGCCGAAGCAGACGACGAACAGCCGCTGGGAACCGGGATGATGTGCTTGTGAATCAACCGGAAACAGCGGCTGAGATTCTCTTTATTACATAACCGATAGTCTGCAAGACAAATATTGAGACTGCTTTTCTCTGCCGGAAAGTGATAACCTCCCAAATAAACGTGACTTTACCTGCTATCTGTGATAAGATATTTTTATCTTTCAGGAAGGTACGCAGGACGAAAGCGATGACTTTATATGACGGAACAGCAGGCGCTTCCTACCAGGTGGAAGGCGTGTTTGTAGAGGAAGCCGTGACCCGCAGACTGCAGGCTCTGGGGATCAATGACGGCACATGGGTGAGCATTTTAAACCGGAAAAAAAAGGGAGCCATGATCGTACAGGTAAGGGGGACCCGTCTGGCGCTTGGCAGGCATATTTCCGCCTGCATTGAAGTAAAGGAGCCGGCGCCGCACGCGGGAGAAAAGGGGGAAAACGCTGTATGACAGGGCAGAAAAAGCAGATTCGGGCAGCTTTTGTGGGGAATCCCAACTGCGGCAAGACGACCTTATTCAATGCCGTTACGGGTTCCCGCCTGAAGGTGGCGAACTGGCCGGGTGTCACCGTGGAGAAAAAAGAAGGATACGCGGAATACGAGGACTGCAGTCTGACGATTGTGGATACGCCGGGTATCTATTCCCTGACCTGTTATACGATCGAGGAGAAGGTGACAAGGCAGTGCGTGATGGATGACGATATTGACGCGATTGTCAATATTGTGGATGCGTCCTCGCTGGAGCGGAATCTGTATCTGACGCTGCAGCTTCTGGAACTTGGAAAGCCGGTGATTCTGGCGCTGAATATGATGGACATCGTGGAAGAACGCGGCATGGAAATCGATCTGCACAGGCTGCCGGAGATGCTCGGCGGGATTCCGGTGGTGTCTGTGTCGGCGGCAAAGCGGACGGGGCTTGGCATTTTGCTTCATGCCGTGGTACACCACTGCGAAGAGGGAGCGGCAGGCAATGTACTCACTTACGGAGACGAGATCGAAAATAAGATTGCCAAACTGGAAGTGATGATGCGGGCGCGTTTTCCGGACCATTCGTGTGTCCGCTGGCATGCGATCAAACTGCTGGAAAATGACGAGGACGTGCGCAGTGAGCATCCCATTTCCATTATCAATGTCGTGGACAAAAGCTACGAAAAAGAAATCATCCAGATGAAATATGCCTATATTGAGACAATCGTAAAGGAAGTCCTGTTTCATAAGGAAAAGAAGGCGGCCTTTACGGACAGAATCGACAGCGTACTGACGCATCCTTTCTGGGGCGTGCCGGTTTTTCTGGTGATTATGTGTCTGGTCTTTTTTCTGACGTTTGCGGTTGGAGATTTTCTGAAGGCGGGCTTTGAGGAGTTGCTGGCTTTTTTTTCAGGCCGGGTATCCGCGCTGCTTGTCTCGGCGGCCTGTGCGCCCTGGCTGATTTCCCTGATTGTGGACGGCATCATTGCAGGGGTCGGCGGTATTCTGACCTTTATTCCCAATATTGTAATTTTATTTCTGGCGTTGGCGTTTCTGGAGGACAGCGGATATATGTCCCGTGTAGCCTATGTCATGGACAATCTGATGGGAAAAGCGGGGCTTTCCGGCAAGGCGTTTCTGCCGATGGTACTGGGATTTGGCTGTACGGTGCCTGCGATTATGGCGACCCGCGCACTGGAGACGGAGCGCGACCGGCGCAGGACGATGCTGATTACGCCGTTTATGTCCTGTTCTGCCAGACTGCCGATCTATGTTTTGTTTTCCGACATGTTTTTTCCGTCCTGCGCGGTGCTGGCGGCATTTTCCATGTATGCGATCGGCATGGGCGTGGCGATTCTGGCGGCATTGATTTTACATGGACGGGAGAAAAGCAAAGACGGGACGGACGGCTGCCTGCTGATCGAGCTGCCGGAGTATAAGCGGCCCAATGGCAGGACGATCGGCATTTACGTGTGGACAAAATTAAAGGATTATCTGGAAAAGGCGGGAACGACGATCTTCATCGCTTCAATTATTATCTGGTTTGTATTGAACTTCGGCCCTCACGGCATGGTTGACAATGCGGCGGGCAGCTTCGGCGCCATAATTGGCAGGGGACTGATGCCGATACTGAAACCTGCGGGGTTGGATATGTGGCAGATTGCCGTGGCGCTGATTTCCGGCATTTCGGCAAAAGAGGTGGTCGTCTCCAGCTTTGCCGTTTTGTTCGGTGTCGGGAATGCCAATTCCGAGGCGGGGATGGCGGCAATCGTCAGCCATATCCGTATGATAAAACCGGATTTCGGACCGCTGAACGCGTATGCGCTGATGGTGTTTTGCCTGCTGTATGTTCCCTGCGCGGCCACGATTGCGACCGTGAAAAAAGAAAGCGGTTCCTGGAAATTTACGGCAAAGATGGTATTGTTTCAGTTGGCGCTGGCGTGGACGGCGGCGGTACTTATCTACCAGACGGGCCGGTTGTTGATTGGGTATTGATTTCCGCTTTTATTTGTGTGACAATAAAACGGAAGCATAGTTTTGCATAAGATGGAGGAGTTTATGAGAGGAATTGAAACACAGGTCAGAAAGATGCGGCGGCGTGTTTTCAAGGAGATCGCGAGTCTTGCCTATTATTCGGAAAATCTGATTGACGATATGGAAGCGCTGCCTTACCGGATTGTGGATTATTCGGAATCCACCTACCGGGAAAGCGTTTACCGGGAACGGGCCATTATCCGGGAACAGCTTCGACTGGCGATGGGTATGAGCCTGCGGCCCGAAAATGTCCCTGTACATGTATCGCAGGGAATGGAAGAGAGTAATATTGATGAAAAATATTATGAACCGCCGTTGATGCAGGTGATTCCTTCGGCTTGCAATGCCTGCCCAGTCAATGAATATGAAGTGACTGACCGCTGTATGGGCTGCGTGGCGCATCCGTGCCATGAAGTATGTCCCAAGGGAGCCATCTCCATGGTGAACGGAAAATCCCATATCGATCAGGAAAAATGTATTCGCTGCGGAAAATGCAAGGCGGTCTGTCCGTATGACGCCATTTCGCATCAGGTCAGACCGTGTGCGGCTGCCTGCGGCGTGGGAGCGATCAAGAGCGACGAGTCGGGCAGAGCGGTGATTGACAATGATCTGTGTGTATCGTGCGGCCAGTGCATGGTAAGCTGTCCGTTCGGAGCGATTGCGGATAAGTCGCAGATATTTCAGCTGATCCGCGCCATGCAGTCGGGGAAAAAGATTATAGCGCAGGTTGCGCCGGCTTTTGCCGGACAGTTCGGCCCTAAGGTGACGCCGGACATGCTAAAGACGGCGCTGAAGGAACTGGGATTCGCCGATGTGTACGAGACGGCGCTGGGCGCTGATCTGGGTGCGATGGCGGAAGCGGAGCACTATGTCCATGAGGTGGCGACCGGAAATCTGCCGTTCCTTTTGACATCCTGCTGTCCGTCCTGGTCGATGCTGGCAAAGAAATATTTCCCGGAGACGATCAGCAATATCTCCAACGAACTGACGCCGATGGTCGCGACGGCCCGGATCATCAAAAAAGAACATCCCGATTCGAGCGTGGTCTTTATCGGCCCGTGCGCTTCCAAAAAGCTGGAGGCGTCGAGAAGGACGGTGCGTTCGGATGTGGATTTTGTCATTACCTTTGAAGAATTGCTCGGTATGTTTGAGGCAAAGGGTATTTTGCTGGAAGAAATCGCGGCCATGGATGAGCTGAAGGGCGCGACCGGAGCCGGGAGAGGATACGGCGTGGCGGGCGGTGTGGCAAGCGCAATCGAGGACTGTATTCGGGAATATTATCCCGATGTGGAAGTCAATATCGAACATGCAGAAAGTCTTGCGGAATGTAAAAAGATGCTGATGCTCGCCAAGGTCGGAAAGAAAAAGGGCTGTCTGATCGAGGGCATGGCCTGCCCGGGCGGCTGTGTGGCCGGTGCGGGTACCAATATCCCCGTTGTGGCGGCGGCGAAGGAAGTCGGCAAATTTAAGGCGGCGGCAGAGCGAAAACTGCCTTCCCCTGAGACAGCGGAGGAATCACAGAAATGAAAAAGATCAGAACAAGGTTTGCGCCCAGTCCCACAGGGCGGATGCATGTAGGCAATCTGCGGACGGCGCTGTATGCCTGGCTGATTGCCAGACATGCGGGCGGCGAATTTATATTACGGATCGAAGATACCGATCAGGAGCGGCTTGTGGAGGGGGCGGTGGATATTATCTACCGTACGCTGCGGGATACCGGTCTGGTTCACGACGAAGGGCCGGACAAAGACGGCGGCGTTGGCCCTTATGTGCAGAGCGAACGGCAGGCGAAGGGGTTATACCTGCAGTATGCGAAAGAACTGATTGCCAAAGGCGAGGCATATTACTGTTTTTGCGATAAAGAGCGTCTGGCGTCTCTGGCGAGGGTTGTGGACGGAAAAGAGATCAATGGCTATGACAAGCATTGCCTTTCCCTTTCAGAGGAGGAGATTGCGGAAAAACTGGCGGCCAATGTGCCTTATGTTATCCGCCAGAATAATCCCACGGAAGGGACGACATCGTTTCAGGACGAGATATACGGCGAAATTACGGTGGAAAACAGCGAACTGGATGATATGATACTGATAAAATCCGACGGGTATCCGACATATAATTTTGCCAATGTGGTAGACGACCATCTGATGGGGATTACCCATGTGGTCAGAGGAAATGAATACCTGTCTTCCTCGCCGAAATATAACAGACTTTATGAAGCGTTCGGATGGGAGGTGCCGGTCTATGTGCACTGCCCGCTGATTACCGACGAAGAGCATCACAAACTTTCCAAGCGCTGCGGCCACTGTTCCTATGAAGATCTGACGGAGCAGGGATTTTTGACGGAGACGATTGTAAACTTTGTGGCGCTGCTGGGCTGGAGCCCTTCGGATACCCGGGAGATTTTTTCCCTGCAGGAACTGGTGGAGGCGTTTGACTATCATCATCTGTCCAAATCGCCGGCCGTATTCGATTATACGAAGCTGAAATGGATGAATGGCGAGTATATCAAGGCGATGGAGGATGATCTGTTTTACGAAAAGGCACTGCCATATCTGCGCGAAGCGATAACGAAGGATTTGGATCTGCGCAAAATCGCCGGCATGGTGAAGACGCGGATTGAAGTATTTCCGGATATTCCCGCTCTGGTGGACTTTTTTGAGACATTGCCGGCCTATGATGCGGCTATGTATTGTCACAAAAAGATGAAGACGACATGCGAGTCTGCGCTGGAGGTGCTGCGCGAACTGCTGCCGCTGCTGGAGGAGCAGGAGGATTACGGCAATGATGCATTGTATCGGACCCTTCTGGCCTATGTGGAGAAAAAAGGCTGTAAGAACGGCTATGTGATGTGGCCGGTGCGGACGGCGGTTTCCGGGAAACAGATGACGCCCGCGGGCGCTACGGAAATTATGGAAATACTCGGGAAAGAAGAATCCCTGCAGCGGATTCGCAGAGGGATTGCGCTGCTTGAAGGATGATCTCAGACAATGCAATGCTTCCCAGCGGGAAGCGATATGCCACGGCGACGGGCCTGCTCTGATACTGGCAGGCCCGGGCAGCGGCAAGACGACGGTGATTACATGGCGGCTCCGGCATCTGATCGGGACAAGGCGGATACCGCCGTCGGACATTCTGGTCGTCACCTTTACCAGAGCCGCCGCACGGGAGATGGAACAGCGGTTTGCGGCGTTGATGCAGGCAGCGGTTCCTGTCCGTTTCGGCACGTTTCATGCAATCTATTATCATATCTTACGGGAGAGTTCCCCGAAACAATCCGTTTCATTTTTACAGGAAAAAGAAAAACAGACATATATGCGGCAGGTATTGCGCAGACAGCGTCTGGATACGGAACTGGCAGAAACGTTTCTGGATGCCGTGGGCAGATGGAAAAATCAGGGCTGCCGGGCGGAAACGGTGACGGCCGTGGATACGGCGCCAGCGGAAGCGGTGCGGGCTGTCTTTGCCGGATACACGCGGCTGTGCCGGGAGGCGGGTAAGCTGGACTTTGATGACATGGCCTGTGAATGTCTGCGCCTGCTGGAAGAGAGGCCGGCCGTTCTGCATACCTGGCAGCGGCGGTTCCGGTATGTTCTGGTCGATGAATACCAGGACATTGCGCCGATACAGGAACGGATTCTCGCCATGCTGGCGCGGCCGGAATCCAATCTGTTTGTGGTCGGGGACGACGATCAGTCCGTCTACGGGTTCCGGGGCGCGGGACCGGCGCTGATGCTGTCCTTTGCACAGCGCTATCCCGGCACGAAAGAGATTGTCCTGGAGACGAATTACCGGTGCAGACCGGACATAATCCGGGCGGCGGACCGGGTCATCCGGGAAAATAAAAACCGTTTTGTCAAGACGCAGCGTCCCGCGCGGGAAAGCGCCGCGCAGCAGGCCGTAATCTGCCGGGGGTTTACCGATCGGGAGGCACAGAATGCGGAGATCTGCCGGATATTGCAGGAGAGGAAGCGGCAGGGGGCATTGCGGGATACGGCGGTATTGTTTCGCAGGCACAGCGATGCCACCGCACTGACGACGCTTTTGCGGGACGCCGGCATTCCCTGCCTGCATCCGGTGCGGAAACAAACGCTGGCCGGCCATTTTGTGACGGAAGATATTACGGCGTATCTGCGTTTTGTCTGCGGGGATGCCACGCGGAAAAATTTTTACCGCATTATGAATCGGCCGTTTCGGGGAATTGCAAGAGAGAGCTGCAGCGGAGAGCGGGTCGATCTGCGGGCAGTGGCGGCGTACCATTGTGCCGATGCGCAGGTGGTGAGCGAGCTGCATAAACTGCAAAAGGACCGTATACGTGCAGCGGGTCTGTCGCTGTATGCGGCGTTTGTATATATCAAAAAGGGGATGGGGTATGAGGACTGGCTGCGAAAGACATACAGGGGTGCGGCTCTGGAAGAAAGCCTGACAGTCCTGCGGCGGCTCGGGACACTGGCTGCGAAAGCGGGCGGCGGAGCGGAGAAGACACGCGCGTGGGAGCGCCTTCTGCAAGAAGCGGACGACAGCGACAGAGACGGCGGCAGGGCAAAAGACGGCGGGGACAGTGTTACCGTTTTGACCTGCCACGGCGCAAAAGGGCTGGAATTTGACGAGGTATTTCTGCCCGATCTGAACGAAGGCTGCATGCCGCACCAAAAGGCGGCTACGGAACAGGAAATCGAAGAGGAACGGCGGCTGTTTTATGTGGGAATGACCCGTGCGCGGGAGAAACTGTATCTGTTTTACCGCACCGGAACAGAAAAAGAACCGGAGAACATGTCCCGGTTCTTAAAGCCTCTTATGGATTTGCCGTACTGTCACAAGGGATTTTGAGAGAAGTCAGCTTTCTTCCTCGCCCACGATCTCATCAAACTCCGCGTTATCCAGATATTCGTCAAAAATATCGGTGACAATTTCATATTCACCGTCATCTTCAATATAAGTCAGTTCCGGTTCTTTATTCGGATCGTTTTCATCTTCATGATAGCGGTAAAACCAGACTTCCCCGTCTTTATTTTCCCCGTTTTTATCCAGAGGAAGCAGTGCGATATAGTCCTGATTCTGTACGGTCAGGATCGTGATTACGGCACAGGTTACTTTGGCGCCGTCTTCCAGTTCCAGTTCAACCGTCATTTCTTCTTCTTCTTTTTTTTCGTAGTTGCGATTCCCCATCTGCGATACCTTCCTTTCTTTCCTGATACACCCCCTCCTATTGTACAAAAAGAATGAAGAAAAGTAAAGTATACGGAAAACTATTGTATAAATTCGTATAAAATCGTCGCATCCTTTTCATCTTTATGTTATACTCTTAAAAAAGCTCCAAAATAATGCAAACAGAAACAAAATATACCTGAATACTTGAAAAGGAAGGCAGCTATGAGAAAAGGAAATTTCTATCCGAAGGGTGTAAAAGCGGTGGACGGGGCCATGCAGTTTGTGTTTCGAATGGAACGGGCGGCAAAGGATGTGGCGATTGCGTTTTTTGCCGGGACAAAAGAGCTTTTACGCATACCGATACCGGACGACTGCCGGCACGGACTGCTTTACAGCGTAGTCATAGACGACCTTCCCAAAGAGGCTGACAGTTATTGTTACTATGCGGGGGAGTCATGGGCCGCTGACTGTTATGCCGGAGGCGTTATCGGTATGAAACCGTACGGCAGAGAAAAGGGGCCGTTGCGTTATGCGCTTCCGGGGAAACCCTATGACTGGGAAGAAGACGGCAGGCCGGAGCATCCGTACGGCCGCTGCGTTATTTATGGCATTCATGTGCGGGGATTTACAAGACATACTTCTTCCGGTGTCCGGAGGAAGGGAACATTTGCCGGAGTTGTGGAAAAGCTTCCTTATCTGAAGGAGCTGGGAGTTACGACTCTGGAGTTGATGCCTGCCTATGAGTTTGACGAATATGAAAAGCCGCAGGCGCAGTATTTACAGGAAGAACAGGCGAAGATCAATTACTGGGGATTTAAGGCCGGGTACTATTACGCGCCCAAGAGCGCTTATGCCCACGGAAAAGATGCGCGGACCGAGATGAAAGACATGGTGCGGATACTGCACAAATCCGGAATCGAAGTGCTGATGCAGTTCTATTTTCCGGAGAGCTGTGCGGTGGGAGAGATTATGGATATTCTGCGTTTCTGGGCGGAGGAATATCATATTGACGGCTTCCATCTGATCGGACGGCGGATCGATTCCTCCGTGCCGGCGGCAGATCCTTTTTTGAAAGATACGAAGATAATTTTGGAGCAGTGTGCGGCAGATGAGATCCCCGCAGAGACGGGCGGCGCCGGATGCCGGAACCTTGCGGTCTGGCAGGAAAGTTTTACGAAGGACATGCGCAGGGCGCTAAAGGGAGACGAAGGATGTCTGAAACCGCTGCTGTTTCATCTGGGCCATAATCACAAAAATGCTGCGATTGTCAATGCGATAGCCGGATATAACGGATTTACGCTGTATGATATGGTTTCCTATGACAGAAAGCATAACGAGGCTAACGGGGAAGACAACCGCGACGGTACCGACTGCAACGACAGCTGGAACTGCGGGGCGGAGGGAAAGACGCGGAAACGGACGGTGCAGATGTTGCGCTGCCGTCAGATGTATAACGCCATGACGCTTGTACTGCTGTCACAGGGAACGCCGTATATACAGAGCGGCAGTGAATTCGGGCAGACACAGGAGGGAAATAACAATCCCTACTGTCAGGACAACCGGCTTACATGGCTGAACTGGAAACTGCTGCATACGAATCGTCTTTTGTTCGATCATGTAAGGTGGTTGATTCGGCTGCGCCGCGCGCATAAAATATTTCATCGGGAAGAACCGCTGCAGGGACTTGACTATCTTGGCAGCGGGTGTCCGGATATTTCGTTTCACGGGAAAGAGGCATGGAAACCCGAAACGGATTATTATAATCGGCATGCCGCCGTTATGTACTGTGGAAAATATGCAAAGGACCGTGAGGGGAACGCCGATGCGGACTTTTATCTGGCCTGCAATATGCACTGGGAACCACACAGATTTGCACTGCCGAAGCTTCCGCGCGGCATGGTCTGGAAGCTTGTTCTGGACACGGCGGATATGCAGGAATATTCCGGGACGCAGTGCAGGCCGAAAGCGATAGCGGCGGGCAGTCTGATTGATACGGAGGAACGCTCCATTCAATTATATGAGTCCGGAAAAAAGGAAGAATGAATCAATGCATGCATGGAAACATCTGAAAACGATTACGTATCATAAGTATCTTGTAATGAAAGGCTGTTTTGCGGTCGGACTGTACCGGCAGGGACTGCTGCATGATCTGTCCAAATATCTGCCCGCGGAATTTATCGTGGGAGCCAGGTATTTTCAGGGCAATCGCAGTCCGAACAATGCGGAACGGGAGGCGGTCGGTTACTCTTCGGCATGGCTGCATCACAAAGGGCGGAACAGGCACCATTATGAGTATTGGATTGATTACTGTGCAGATGAGGGCGGTATCCGGTCGGGAATGAAACCTGCGCCGATGCCGGACCGCTATATAATAGAAATGTTTATGGACAGAATAGCCGCTTCCAAAGTATATAACGGCGCGGCTTATACGGACAGAGACCCGCTTACGTATTATGAGAGAGGGGCGGGCAGGATGCATGCCTATCTGCATCCCTATACGAGAAAGCGGTTGGAAAAGCTGCTGCATCTGCTGGCGGATAAAGGAGAGGACAAAACATTTGCCTATATCCGTTCCAGGAGGCGGAAGGGGTATCATATTTCGATATAAAACGCCGCGCTGTCGTCACAAAAGAATAAAACCGGCATAAGATATTCATATAAAAAAGGAGTGAAGCGATATGAATATTTTATGCTGGTTGATTTTACTGTGCTGCTGCGGAGGCGGCGGATCATGCGGAGGCTGTGGTGTCTGCGGTGGGAATAACTGCGGCTGTGGCTGCGGGAACAATCATAACTGCGGCTGTGGCTGCGATTGTGACTGTGACAATAACTGCAACATCGGCTGTGACTGCGACAATAACTGCAACATTGGCTGTGGCTGTGACAATAACTGCAATATTGGCTGCGGCTGCGGCAATAACTGTAACGTCGGCTGCGGCGGCAATATAAACTGCGGCATTGGCTGCGGAAACAATAACAATAACAACTGCGGCTGTGATTGTGACTGTGGAAACGACAATAACAACGGCTGTGACAATAACTGCAGCGTGAATATTAACTGCAGCTGCAGCTGCGATCCCATGCCGCCCAGACCGCCGAAACCGCCGGTTTTCCCGGGCTCTCCCTGTGGATGCAATGACTGACGGATTTTGACGGAGTAAAAAAAGAATCCCGCTATGCGGGATTCTCCGCCTGCGGCGGGCTGTTTTGACGGCGTGAGTCCAAACTGCCGCGGGGCATAAGTGGGGGACTATGTATAAGATACATTACGGCATCAATCAAGAACATATACAGAAGATGAACCGGACGCTGATTTTGCATCTGCTGCGAAAGGAAGGGGTTTGCGCCAGAGCGCATCTCGCCAAACTTTCGAGTCTGAAGCAGGCTACGGTGACAAATATTATCAATGACTTTCAGGCATGGGGGCTGGTAAAGGAAGTCGGCTTTATTGCAGGCGACAAAGGGCGCAGAAGTATCGGCATCTCCATCAATAACGACGATCACGGCATACTGGGCATCCGCCTGGCGCGGAAAGACTATATTATGGGCGTTTTTGACCTGTCGGGTAATCTGATCGAAGCCAGGGCGGACGAAATTGATTCCCGTCTGGCGCCGCGGAAGATTTTCGAGATGCTTCTGCAGGAGGCGGACAGGCTGATGGAGAAGACGGGAGAGCGAAAGACGATTGCCATCGGCGTTGCCATTCCGGGACCGTATAATATCCGGCGGGGCAGGATCGAACTGATGACCGGTTTCCCGGGATGGGGCGACATCGCGATTCAGGAAGAACTGGAACAAAAATTCTGCATTCCGGTATTTGTCGGGCATGATGCGAATGCGGGTGTGCTGGCCCAGTACTGGCATAACCTGGAGGATGTGGGCAACCGTCCGGGGGAGATTATCGTCTACATCGCTGTGGGACAGGGGATCGGTGCGGGCATAATCTGCGACGGGGAACTGATTAAAGGCAATCTGGGGATTGCCGGGGAGATCGGCCATATGTCGATTAATTTTAACGGTCCCCGGTGTGCCTGCGGGAATTACGGCTGTCTGGAAAACTACTGTTCTTCAATCGCCTTTACGAATGAGATTAACCGGGTCATGGGAGGCGATCATGAATATACGTTTTCCGAAGCGGTGGGAATGGTCCGTGCGGGCAATCCGATTGTAAAAGAGATTTTCCTCACAAGCTGCGACAGCCTTGCGGTCGGTGTGGTTAATATTATCAACAGTTTTGATCCCTCGGTGATTATTATAGGAGATGAAATGTCCCATGTGCTGCCGGAGGAAATGCTCCGGCGGGTGAAGGGCGAGGTGAAGCGCAAGGTTCTCCCGGAGATATATGAGAACCTGAAAATCATGATTAGCACGGTAAACAACTCCATGGTACACGGCGCGGCGATCACGGCGATCATGGATGTATTTGACTGCCCCGACGCATATTTTGGCACGCAAAACGGGGCTTAGCGGCAATCACAGAAGAAAAAAGTTTTTTTATACACAGGACTGCACAATAAAAACAACAAATTGTGCCGTCCTTTTTTGTGCATTAAGACGAATCCGG